>CAIOSU010000251.1 GCA_903861055.1 uncultured bacterium | reverse complement strand
GAATCTTGCTGGGCGGCCATTATCCAGGCTTGTTCTTCGCTTACATCGGCCGAGCGGGCAGTATAGGATGGTTGCTGCATCTGATAGGTGGTATAAGACATAACGAAACGCTTTACCCACTGCTAACGGATAAGCGAGAAAAAGATACAGGGATAATTTGAGAATTTGAAAACCTGCCTGTCCGAAAGGCAGGTGTGCTAATTTGGAAATGGTATTTTGTGATTACATGCAATTTTCAAATTTTCAAATTGCCACATTTTCAAATTAAGAAACGTGCTCTGCCAACCGAAAACCCGTAAACTGCCACCTTTTATCTGGCTGAAAGAAGTTGCGGTAAGTAGGCCTAATGTGGCTTTTTGGCGTAGCACAAGAGCCGCCGCGCAATACCTCCTGGTTAATCATAAACTTACCGTTGTACTCGCCCAAGGCACCATCGGGCCGCTGGTAATAGGGGTAAGGCAGGTAGGCGCTGTTGGTCCATTCCCAAACATCGCCATACCATTGGCTATCTTCTTGGGTAGGTAACGATTGAAATTTACTTTGCTCTAGGAAGTTACCGGCACTAGGCCCGCCAGGCTGCAATGTTTTGGCAGCTACTTCCCATTCCTGTTCGGTAGGTAGGCGCTTGCCGGCCCACATGGCATAGGCAGCAGCCTCATACATGCTTACGTGGGTTACGGGTGCATTTGGGTCAATGGGTTTTAAGCCATCCAATTGGTATTGGTGCCATGCGCCGTTGCGCTGTTCCCAGTAGTGTGGAGCTTTTATGCCCGTTTCGCTTAGCCATCCCCATGCATCGGCAAACCACCATTGGTGGTTAGTGTAGCCCCCATCTTCCATAAAGCGAAGATACTCCGCGTTGGTTATGGGTCGGTTCATGATGCGATATTGTTGCAGGTAAACTTGATGCACACCTTTTTCATTATCAAAACAAAATCCACTAGCATCGTAACCAATACTATAAATTCCTTCGGCTATTTCGTGCCATTGCGGCGGCAGTGCAGTTGATGTTTCTGGCAACTCAATTTGCTTATAAACTGGATGCAATGGGTGGTGCCCGAGTATGTATTTAATATCGGTAACCAAAAGCTCTTGATGCTGCTGCTCGTGTTGCAAGCCAATCTCCAACGTGTATTTTAATGGCGCATCCAATTCATCATTTTTATCAAAAAACTTTAGCATGGCTGCATCTACATAGCGTCTATACTCATACACATCATTAACACTAGGTCGGGTCATATGGCCACGGTGGTCGCGCAATACACGCTCACCCACACTCTCATAATAGCTATTAAACAAATAGCTAAAGTCAGCGTCAAACACCTCATAGTCAGGCAACTGTTGCAGCAAAATAAAATGCTCAAAAAACCATGTGGTATGTGCCAAATGCCATTTCGGGGGGCTAACATCTACAATGGGCTGCACCACATAATCTTCCACCTTCAATGGTGCGCAAATAGCCTCCGTTTGGGCGCGTATTTGCTTAAAACGTTTCGCAATAGTATCGGTTAGGCTCGATGGGTGGTTTAGTTGCATTTCCTTGATATGAAAGATTTGTTACAAATTAAAACAAGTTTACGAGCAAAAGTTCAATTTCTTTAGACACAACTTGCCGGCAGGCAGGGTCACAAGACACAAGAAGTACAGTTTTTGTGTTTCAGCCCCGATGTGTCATGGTGAGCGGAGCCGAACCATCCATAATATAGGTGGCATAACACTAATCCAATACCAAAAAATAAAAAGGTGTTTCTTGATCGTGTTGCGTGACCGTATTGCGGATGGTTCGGCTCCGCT
>CAIOSU010000250.1 GCA_903861055.1 uncultured bacterium | reverse complement strand
TGGTGGTGCGGGCTTTATTGGTTCACATGTTATTCGCCTGCTAGTACATAAATATCCTGATTACCACATTATTAACTTGGATAAGTTAACGTATGCTGGTAACCTAGAAAATCTTAAGGACCTAGAAGATGCACCGAATTATACCTTTGTAAAAGGAGATATTACGGATGCCGAGTTTATCCTTGAATTGTTCCGCGACCATGATATAACTGATGTTATTCACCTTGCTGCTGAAAGCCATGTGGATCGCTCCATTCTTAATCCAATGGAGTTTATCATGACAAACGTGGTGGGTACTGTAGTGCTTATGAATGCTGCCAAAGCATACTGGAGTGGTAACTGGAGCGGGCACCGTTTTTATCATGTATCAACGGATGAAGTATATGGTTCATTGGGCGAAACTGGTTTCTTTACCGAAGAAACCAGCTACGACCCTCACTCACCTTACTCTGCATCAAAGGCTAGTAGCGACCACTTTGTAAGGGCTTACCATGATACCTATGGCTTGCCTGTAGTTATCAGCAACTGCTCTAACAACTACGGCTCGCATCAGTTTCCAGAGAAATTGATACCGCTGTTTATTCACAACATTACCAATAATAAGCCGCTTCCAGTATATGGCGATGGCAAATATACCCGCGATTGGTTGTGGGTAAACGATCATGCAAGGGCTATTGACGTTATTTTCCACACCGGAAAGAACGGCTCAACCTACAACATTGGTGGTTTTAATGAGTGGCAAAACATCGATTTGATTAAGGTGCTTTGCAAAGTAATGGATACCAAACTTAACCGTGAACCTGGTTCTTCGGAGAAGTTAATTACGTACGTAAAAGACCGCCCAGGACACGATTTGCGCTATGCCATCGATTCAACTAAATTAAAAGAAGAGTTGGGCTGGGAACCATCGTTGCAATTTGAAGAAGGATTGGAAAAGACCGTTGATTGGTATTTGGCCAACGAAACTTGGTTGAACAACGTTACCAGCGGAAACTACAAAGCATATTACGAAACGCAATACGCACAACGATAAGCATGTACGAAAAGAGCTACCACGGCAACGAAAATATTAGCGGATACACTTTTTTGGTAACCGGCGGTGCTGGATTTATTGGTTCGCATATTACGGAGTATTTGCTCCGCCAAGGTGCTGGCGAGGTAAGGGTGTTGGATAACTTGGCAACAGGTTATCAGCATAACATTGACTATTTATCTAGTGTTGGCAAGGTAAACTTCATTTACGGCGACATTACTGATTTAGCAACTTGCCACAATGCTTGCAAAGGTGTTGACTTTGTATTGCACCAAGCCGCTTTGGGCTCGGTGCCACGCTCATTGGCGCATCCTGAATTGACAACTGCTGCCAACGTTACTGGCTTTGTAAATATGCTAATTGCGGCTAAAGATTCAGGCGTAAAACGCTTGGTTTATGCCTCATCATCGTCTGTATATGGCGATATTGAAGATTCACCGAAAGTAGAAGAGCGCATTGGCAAACAGCTATCTCCATACGCCGTTACCAAATACACCAACGAGTTGTTTGCGCAGGTTTTTCAGCGTTGCTACGGCTTAGAGATTATTGGATTGCGATACTTTAACATTTTCGGCCCAAGGCAGAACCCTAATGGCGCCTATGCTGCCGTTATACCTAAGTTTATTGCAGCGTTGTTGAACGAAGAACCCGTGTATATTGACGGTGATGGTGGTCAAACCCGGGACTTTACCTTCGTAGCTAATGCTGTGCAAGCCAACATCAAAGCCTTGTTTGCCCCGAAAGAAGCCGTAAACGAAGTATATAACATTGCAGTGGGCGAGAATTTCTCGTTGAACCAGATGTATACCTACTTGCAAGAACTTACAGGCAAGCAACAAGCCGCCATAAACCGCGAAACACGTGCCGGTGATGTGCGCAATGCTTTGGCAAATATTGCTAAGGCTCAGAAACTAATGGGCTATAACCCTGAATACACCTTCCAGAAAGGTTTGGCAAAGACTGTTGAGTCTTACCAAGCTATGGCAAAGTAAAATACTAGTACCATCTTATATTGTCATCTACCCTTACACAAACTCGTAGCCAATATCCTTACGGTAGTTTTTACCGTCAAATTGGATGCGGTGTGCATTCTTCAATGAAGTTTCTAGTGCTGATTTCAAGGTTTTCCCGAATGAAGTAACCGCTATTACACGGCCGCCGTTGGTGTATAGCTTGCCATCGTGCACTTTGGTACCCGCATGAAAAACAAGGCTATCCTCAATTTCGTAGGCTCCGGTTATGTGTTGGCCCTTTTCATACTCGCCAGGGTAGCCGCCCGATACGAGCATGATTGTAGCGCAGTGTTCATCTTTAAACTCCAGCTCCTCTTCGCCCAAATAGCCACCCGCCACAGCACGGAAAAGCTTAACCAAATCAGTTTCCAGCAGCGGAATAACGACTTCGGTTTCAGGATCGCCCAAGCGGCAATTATATTCTATCACCTTAGGCGTATCGCCTACTTTTATCAAGCCAATGTACACAAAGCCTTTATAATCCATCCCTTCGGCTTTAATACCAGCTATGGTTGGCTTTACAACAGTTTCCTCAACTACGCGCATTAGTTCTTCGGTAACAAAAGGCACTGGGCTTATGGCGCCCATTCCACCAGTGTTCAATCCGCTATCGCCCTCTCCTACCCGCTTATAATCTTTGGCCGGTGGTAGTATCTTATAGCTTGTGCCATCGGTTAGTACAAATACCGAAAACTCGATTCCATCCAAAAACTCCTCTATTACCACCTTCTTACTAGCATCACCAAATCGCGATTCCAGTATCATATCTTTCAGCGCAGCCTTAGCCTCTTCTTTATCCTGAATAATCAAACCTCCCTTGCCTGCTGCCAATCCGTCAGCCTTCAATACTATCGGTGGGGTAAGAGTATTGATGTATGCCAATCCGTCATTAACATTCGTCGAATCAAACTCCATGTAACCCGCGGTAGGCACATTATATTTCATCATAAACTGCTTTGCAAATGCCTTGCTACCCTCCAACTGTGCACCCAATTTATCGGGGCCAATAACAGGTATGTGTTGTAGGCTGGGCGCAGCTTTGAAGTAATCAACCACACCTAATACAAGCGGGTCTTCGGGGCCCACCACCACCATATCAATGGTCTTCTCCAAGGCAAAGGCTGCCAAAGCGTCAAAATCGGTGGCCGAAATGTTTACATTTGTGCCATTGTTTCGGGTACCACCGTTGCCCGGCGCTATCCATAAATTCTTGCAAAGTGAGCTACGGCTTAGTTTCCAAGCCAAAGCATGTTCGCGGCCACCGCTACCGAGCAAGAGAATATTCATAAACAATTTATTTACGTGAACAGAATGAGCAAAGATAAGCCTTTGAGCCAAAATAGTCCCGAAATTCCGTGGGTATTGGCAAGTAGGCTGCAGAATTAGTATTATTTTTGCAGTAAAGGTTGTTACAACTAAAATTACCCATCGAGAATGCTGGACTTTATCAATAAGACTATTAACAAGCTCTTCGGAACGAAATCTGACAAAGACATCAAAGAAGTGATGCCCTATGTGGAGAAGATTAGAGCGATATACCCAACCTTACAATCATTGAGCAATGATGCTTTGCGCAGCAAAACCGCAGAGTTTCAAAACCGCATTGCCGAATATCTGAAGGATATTGACGGGCAAGTAGCTGACTTAAGGAACCAAGCCAAAGACGGCACCATGGACCCTGATGCCAAAGAAGTCATTTTTAAGCAAGTTGACGACTTGATTAAAGACCGCGATAAGAAACTGGAAGAGGTATTGCTAGAGATTATGCCCGAAGCATTTGCAGTAGTAAAAGAAACCGCAAGGCGTTTTACAGAAAACAAAGACCTAACCGCTACTGCTACCCAATTGGACCGCGACCTAGCTGTTGGCCCTGACCACATTAGCATAAGTGGCGAGAAAGTAACTTACCAAAACAATTGGCTAGCTGCCGGCAACCGCGTAACCTGGGATATGGTACACTACGACGTGCAGCTAATTGGTGGCGCAGTGTTGCACCGTGGCCGAATTGCCGAAATGGCAACAGGCGAAGGTAAAACCTTGGTAGCAACCCTACCTGCTTACCTTAATGGCCTTACTAAACAAGGGGTGCACATTGTAACCGTAAACGACTACCTAGCCCGTAGGGATAGTGAGTGGATGGCGCCTTTACTTAACTTCTTGGGCCTTACCGTTGATTGTATTGACAAATACGAACCCAACAGCGAAGAACGCCGCAATGCTTATAATGCCGATGTAACATACGGCACTAACAACGAATTTGGCTTTGACTACCTGCGCGACAACATGACCCGCAGCCCCGAAGAACTAGTACAGCGCAAGCACCATTATGCTATGGTAGATGAGGTGGATAGTGTGTTGGTGGATGATGCGCGTACACCGCTTATTATTTCTGGCCCAGTACCAAAGAACGATATACAAGAATATATGGTGCTAAAACCACGCATTGAGCGTTTGGTTGAGGCGCAGAAAAAGGCAGTAAACAACTTCCTAAATCAAGCTAAGAAAGAAATAGAATCAGGAAAAACGGACGAGAAAACTGGTGGCTTGTCGCTTTTGCGTGCACACCGTGGTTTGCCTCGTTATAAGCCGCTTATTAAGTATTTAAGCGAGCCAGGCATTAAGGTTATTATGCAAAAAGCGGAGAACCACTACATGTCGGAGAATAACAAAAGGATGCCGCTGGTAGATGATGAACTGTTCTTTGTAATTGAAGAAAAACAGAACAGCGTAGAACTTACCGAAAGCGGTATTGACCTCATAACCGGTGCTGGCGAAGACAAAACGTTCTTTGTAATGCCCGATGTTGGTGCCGAAGTAGCCGAGATTGAAAAAGACGGTTCGCTTAGCGAAGAACAAAAGGTAGCAAGAAAAGACGTGTTGATGCAAGACTTTGGCATAAAAGCCGAGCGCTTGCACATTGTACAACAGTTATTGAAAGCCTACACCCTATTTGAGCGAGATATTGAGTACGTGGTAATGGATGCGAAGGTGAAAATCGTAGACGAAAACACGGGCCGTATTATGGATGGCCGCCGTTATAGCGACGGGTTGCACCAAGCCATTGAAGCAAAGGAAAACGTGAAGGTGGAAGCAGCGACACAAACCTACGCCACCGTTACGTTGCAAAACTATTTCCGGATGTACCACAAATTGGCTGGTATGACGGGTACTGCTGAAACTGAAGCGGGTGAATTCTGGGAGATAT
>CAIOSU010000249.1 GCA_903861055.1 uncultured bacterium | reverse complement strand
GATTGAAAATCCAAGGTTTTTGTGCCCCTTATAACCTTAGTGATAATAAACATATTTTAAACTCTTGCACCCCATCCAAATTTCACCTATCTTAATACGATATAATCGTTACGTCAAATAACGATCTATAAAGTAGCCCCATGATATCAAGAAAAGAATTCCTTTCAGCGCTAAAAGTTGTCAATGATTATAGGAAGCAGTTGAAAGACGAGTTGGATTCAATCAACGATGATACTGCCGGCATCCCAAACCACCTTTTTATAAGCAATGACACCCCAATCAGGGATATCAATATGTCATCCCGTTTACTCAATGTTTTAATCAATAATCGAGATAAGTTATCGGTGCCGGGCCTTACTTTAGATTCGTCTGTATCGGCATTATTAGTCATATCCTTAACCAACCTGATGGAATGTAAGAACCTGGGCGATAAGACGGCTATGGAGTTTAAAAGCCTTGTAAACGCCTTAGATACTGAGGTTAGTAAGTAATCTCAGTATAGGGAGTGGTAGATTTTGCCAAGCAATTTGAATTTTCTGTTAATCCATTAAATTTTGTGATAAATTGCAGCTAAACCTAACCGTTATGACAACCCGCCCCTTTGGTAATACTTATTACCTCAAGTAATCAATACTATCTTTCCTCATAACGAAATATTATATTAAATTTTAAAGAATCAAAAGAATCAATGGCAATCGATAAAAAACAACAACTCGAACAACAACTCTGGAAAATTGCCGATACCCTTCGCGGTAAAATGGATGCTGATGATTTCAGGGATTATATATTGGGCTTTATCTTTTACAAATACTTGAGCGAAAAGATGAACACCTATGCCAATACCATCTTAAAGCCTGATAAAGTAACGTACGATCAAGTAGAAAGCCACAAGTTTAAAAAGGAATTGCTGGCAGCTGTAAAGGAAGAAGCATTGGATAAGCTCGGCTACTTCTTAAAACCATCCGAACTATTCAGCGAGATGGCCCGACGAGGCAATGCAGAAGGCAAAAGCAAGTTCATTTTGGATGACCTTTCTAAAGTACTTACCGCCATAGAGCAAAGTACGATGGGCTCCGAGAGTGAAGAAGATTTTGGAAACCTGTTCGAAGATTTAGATTTAACCAGCAGCAAGCTCGGTAAAACCGAAACTGATAAAAACGAACTCATTGTAAAAGTGCTTTCTCATTTAGATGAAATTGATTTTGATTTACAAAATACCGAAAGTGATGTGTTAGGCGATGCCTATGAATACCTTATTGGTAAGTTCGCCAGCGGAGCAGGTAAAAAAGCAGGAGAATTTTATACACCACAACAAGTAAGTAGCGTTTTAGCCCGACTGGTAACAGTTGGTAAAACAAAATTAAAATCGGTATACGATCCCACTTGTGGCTCTGGTTCCTTATTACTTCGTGTTGCCAAAGAAGTAAAAGAAGTAGCTGCCTTTTACGGCCAAGAAAGTAATCCTACTACTTATAACTTATGCCGTATGAACATGATAATGCACGATGTTCATTATAAAAAGTTTGATATTAAAAATGAAGATACCCTGGAGCGACCACAACACTTTGAACAACGTTTCGAAGCCATTGTAGCCAATCCGCCTTTTAGTGCCGAGTGGAGCGCCAGTCCTTTGTTTATGAGTGACGATCGCTATGCACCTTACGGACGATTAGCGCCTAAGGGGACGGCCGATTTTGCTTTTGTGCAACACATGTTACACCAGTTGGCCGATAACGGTACTATGGCTTGCGTATTGCCTCATGGGGTGCTGTTCCGTGGTGGTGCCGAAGGACATATACGCGAGTATTTAATTAAAGAAAAGAACCAGTTAGATGCAGTCATTGGTTTGCCTGCCAATATTTTTTATGGTACCAGTATTCCTACTTGTATTTTGGTATTGAAGAAAAAACGTGAACACAGCGGCAATGTTTTGTTTATAGATGCCAGCCAACATTTCGAAAAAGTAAAAACT
>CAIOSU010000248.1 GCA_903861055.1 uncultured bacterium | reverse complement strand
ACATTACCCCCTCCTACCCTCCTCCTTCGATCTCGTTTCAAACGAGACTCAGGACAGGCTCCTGAAAAATGGGGAGGAACCTGATTTTTAAGCTCCTTTTATCTCTCATTTGTCATTTCCCATTTCTCATTTGATATTTCTCATTTCCCATTTCCTATCTCTCATTTCAAATCTCTATTTTTGAACCTTGTAATGTCCACGGGCGTTATGCTTTTTTAGAACAAATACACTGCCCTACCATGAGCGTAATAACTGCTACAGATGCCGATTTTGAGACGTTGTTGAAGGATAACGAGAAAGTGATTGTAAAGTACTATGCCGACTGGTGTGGTAGCTGCCGCTTGTTTACACCCAAGTTTAAGCGCCTAAGCGATGACGAACGCTTCGGCGGTGTGGCTTTTGTAGAAGTAAACGCAGAGAAAAGCCCCAATGCCCGCAAGTTGGCGAGCGTAGATAACCTACCGTTTATAGCTGTGTTCAAGAACGGTGAGTTGGTGGAAGGTGCCAGCACCAGCAAAGAGGATTATGTAACCGGAATGATTGATAAACTGAACTGAGATGAAGCTACCGGTTATAAAATTATTAGTAGAAACGTACACCCTAGAGCAGCTAACCGCTGCCGAGGAAGCGATATTGAACGAGCAAACCCCTGCCATTGAAATTGAAGGCAACGACGAGGGCGAGCAGCTTACACACGCCATTGCGGCTATTGAGATACTAAAGGACGTGGCCGAAAACGGCACTGATGTGCGCACTGCCATGCGCAACTATACGCAACGGGTGCGGAATTCTATTTCGTAACCACCCCCCAACACTCTTACTTTGTTCAGAGGTATTAGTGGGTTTGAATTTATTGCTGAACCCAACAGCCGGCGCGCGCACCCTTTCTCGCCTGAGGCGAGGCTCAGGATGACATGCATTTTTAATTTTCGGCTTCTAACCTTTCAGCGCGTTTATCCAACCAGCGGATTAGGAGGATTAGGCTGATTACGATAAGCACTTCCCAAAGAAAGCCGAGTTTATCGTCGGTGCGGTCGGGAAGGTATTGGTGGAGTAGCGAGAAAGGCGGCACATGGTCGGTAATGTTGTGTAGAAACTGATGTATGTGGCCCGTTTGGTACCAACTGGGGTGCTCGCCCAAAATAGCCTTACTGCCGTGCAGTATCACCCAATCAAAATCGGGAAGAATAGAGAACGTAATACCGATGGGGTATTTGCGCCAATATTTTACCAGCATATAAATGGTGGCAGTATAGACGATTAAATGGTATCCCACCCAAAACGGGTCGGTGTAGCGGGCATCGGGCGGATGATAAGTAATGCGGGCAATGCGATCGAATACGCTATGCAGGAACAGGGCAATTACCGCTATCACTGCAAACCTTACCACGGGCTGCATGCGTTTCTTAGAGAAAATCTTCTCTAGGCTAATGCCAACTAGAATATGGGTAGGGCCTTGCATGATTGGGTTTTGTGCCAGGCACAAATTGAAAATTTAAAATTGAAAATTCAAAATTGACTTGGTGGAATGGGTTTACTGCTCGCTATTGTCTAATCAGTTATCCTATGCTCTGTGCTACGAACTACACCTCCCCTGCCCCTTCCTTCAATCTCGCTTCAAACGAGACTCAGGACGGGCTCTTGCTAGGAGGGAAGTGTTATGAAGAACGCAAAGGAATTACATTCGTACTTCGTACCTCGTAAATCGTACCTCAACTTTACAAATTATCATCCGTATCCAACGGTAGGCCGTCGTAGTCATCAACGTTTTCGTCAAACTCAAAATCACGGCCCCAATGCTCTTCACCCATCGCATCTTCAGCGGGGGCTTTGTATAGGCTCATAATACCCTCCGATAGCACCAAATAAATCTCTTTATAAGCATCATGGCCTTGCAGGTAGTTCATGTGCTCACCAATGGTGCGGTAGTCGCCACGCTTAGCAGGGCCTGTTTGCACCTCCATTGGCGTATGCGTTTTAAGCTTTGCCATGGTTTCTTCCATGAGCGGGTATAGCAACTTAAAGTCTATATGCTCCTTTTGCAGAATTTCGCTAGAGATGTGGTACAAATAGTTGGTAAAGTTGTTGGCAAACACCGCTGCCACGTGCAACGCACGGCGCTTATGGCTATCTAGCTTGTGTACACTCGTGCTGATGCTTTTGGCAAGGGCCGTCAGCTCCTCTTCTACCCTAGTGCTGGAGCCTTCAATAAAAATGGGCACTTGCTTAAAATCAACATGCGTGCCTTTTGTTAAGGTCTGCAAAGGATAGAAAATACCGTGATTTAAGCTAATACGCTCCATGCCTGTCATAGGCACGGCGCCGCTGGTGTGGGCTACTATCTGCTTATCTAGTTGCAGGGTAAGTATAATGTCGTCAATACCATGGTCGCTAACGGCAACAATATAAATGTCGGCAGTTCGGGTAATTTGCTCAGGCTTGCTCGCAAAAGCTGCATCCAGCTCTTCGGCCAATGCTACACCTTCAATTTTGCTGCGGTTGTATACTTCAACCACCTTATGGCCAGCCTTAATAAACTGATGCCCTAGGTGCCAGGCCATATTACCGGCACCGATAATTACAATATTCTTATGCTGCACGAGATTCTTCTTTCTTGTTTTCGATGCGGCGGCGCCTAATGCTAATGATAAAGCCTGCCGTAGTAATCAATATACCTATCCACAATAGGTTTATCCATGGGAACACAATGGCTTTCATTACAATAAAATCGCTGCCACTATCCCGTTGCGCCACACCTATGGCAATCTTATTCTCTTCAATCAGAATTT
>CAIOSU010000247.1 GCA_903861055.1 uncultured bacterium | reverse complement strand
CGAATCTGAATCGGTATCGCCGTGGCCAGGAAAGTGTTTAGCGCAGGCCATTACACCTTCGTTTTGCATGCCCTTCATGTAGGCCACGCCCTTATCGGCTACGTTGTGTATGTCCTCGCCAAACGAACGGAAATTGATAACTGGGTTTTTGGGGTTGTTGTTTACGTCCACATCGGGCGCAAAGTTTACGTGTATGCCCAAGCGGCGGCACTGCTTGGCCACCTCATTGCCCATGCGTTCAATCAGTTTGTTATCTTGTATTGCACCCAGCGTAAGCTGGTACGGGAAGGTAAGGGTACTATCCTTCAATCGCATAGCTACACCCCACTCGCCATCAATGGCTATCAGTAGTTTGGTTTTGGCAAGGGCTTGATAGCGGTTCGTCAATATAATCTCCCTAGCGGGGCCACCTTGCATAAATATGAGTCCGCCAATTTTATAATCGACTATTAGGCGCTCAATTTCTTTAACGTGGGCCTCGTCTTTGTTGCTGTAAGCAGCCACCATAAAAAACTGCCCGATGCGCTCGTTTATGTTCAGTGAATTGTACACCGAATCAATCCAAACCTGCTTGTTGGGTACTGGCTGTACCGACAAAGCACTATCAACCACCGGGTTGTTTTGGGCAACCACCGGAGCCAATGTGCTCACAATCAATAACAACAATAGTACTATACGCATCCTCATTGGTATAAATCTATTCCATTATTATGGTAATAGTGTAATAATGGTGCCAATTTGTGTTAACGCTGCATTGTTGATACCTGTATTTGTACGTACCAACGCGGCAACCGACCGTTAAAAGAGCACTATTTATTACGCAATTAATGCTTAGCCCTAAAGCACTACTATGCAACCATCAAGAACAACAACGGAGAATATAGCCAGATTAGTGCCGTAATCGGCGTAAAAAGGTACTATTTAACGGGATTTTAATTGGGGCGGTGAAACCTGCAAGCTACTTATCATCAAAGGTTTTAAAACCTATCTTTTTGCGTTCTTGTTGCGCTTTAGTCTGTGTGTCCTTATCCAATAAATAGGAAAGCGCTTCATAAACGTCTTCAAATTTTTTATTGAATTTACTCTCTAGCTCTCCTAACTTTAAAGTTAAATCATTGTGAGTGAGGGCATACTGCCGCAGAAACACAAAAGCCCTGATTATTTGTATGTTTATCTCAATCGCTTTGGCACTGCTTAGCACACTAGATAACATAGCTACGCCTTGCTCTGTAAAAGCAAATGGTACATACCTAGTTCCTCCTCTGTTTGAGGTCACAATCTGTGACCTCAAAGTTTCAAATTCCTCCTTACTTAATTCGAACATGAAGTCAGCAGGAAAGCGATCAAGGTTCCTTCTTACTGCTTGCTTCAGAGTGCGTGTTTCAACTTCATACAAATCGGCAAGATCGAAGTCAAACATTACTTTCTGACCCCGTATTTCGTAAATTTTACTTTGAATTGCCTGCAGTTGCATCTTTCAAGCTTTAAGTCAATTAGTTCCCAATTGAATACTCGTTTGCCGAAATATTAGCATTGCCTTCAACTATCCTTATCCTTACTTAGCAGCACCTAACTGGTTCAGCTTGGTTTGGTACTCTTGTACCTTATCGGCTTGGCCCAGTGCAGTGTAGCTATTTACTAGGTTCTGATAGAATGGCCTATACTTAGGGTCGATTGACAAGCCCTTCAAACAGGTTTTTATAGCGTTATCATAATCCTGCATTAAGCCGTAGGCCACCCCAAGGTCTTCGTAGTAGTATACGGTGCCGGGGTTTATTTTAATGGCTTCGTTTATTTTCTCAATAGCCAATGGCAGGTTGTTTTGTTGTTGGCCTGCAAATTTACCCCAACGATAATACACCTCCCCGCGGTTTTGGCGCACGCTTTCCGCTTTTTCGGGTTTTAGCTGCAGGGCCAAATCCAAGTATAGCAAGGCATCCTTGTACTTGTTCATATCGCGGTAGGCAATGGCCAAGTTATAGTGGGCATCAAATGAGTTAGGGTTAAACTCCTTGGCTTTTGAGTAGCACTCCATAGCCTTGGTGAAATCGGTATCGCGCTTATAGTAAACGTTGCCCAGCAACAACCACGCATTGCTATACTGCGGGTAAATTTCCAAGGCACGCTTAAGGGTCTTCTCCGCATCGTTCAAATACTCCTTTTGCTGGGCTGGCGTAGCGGCGGTATCGGCGGCGGTTGCCAACTCGCCACCATAGGCATTGGCCACTTTGGCGCTATTAGGCGATAGTTTCACATCGGTACTGAACAGGGTCATGTCGTTTTTCCAAACTGGGTTGCGCGAAATGGTTTTTACTGAATACCCCAACATGATTACGCCCAGCACTATCAACAACGTTTTTGAGTTGAGCACCTTGGCGTAGCCCCAATTTTTGGTTTTGGCATAGTTGGTAACCTTTACCAGCAATATGGCGGCAATAATGGCAAAGCCCAACGATGGCATAAACACAAAACGCTCGTTCATGGCTATACCTACACTAAACAATATATTGCTTACAATGGAAATAGTAATGAAGAAGTACAGCACCGCAAAGGCTATCGGGTCTTTTTTGAAAATACCGAAAATGGTATAGGCCCCAACACCTAGATAGAATATGGTAGGCAACAAGGCCTGCCAATTGCTCCACTTGTAAATAGGCACTTGCCAAGGGTAATAATCATGGGTGAGCGGGTGCGGAAACAGCAGCAATTGCAGGTACTTGCCAAACGTAAATGCTACCGTGGCCAACCTATCGGCTTGGTTGCTAAAGGCAAATGGATCGTTGAGTATTTCGTAGGTTTTACCGCCTATTTCGGGTGCCGAAAGATAGTGCGTGCGGATAGCAAAATACAAGCCTGCCGATACCACTAATACCAAGCCGCTTACGAGTCCTTTCACCAAACCCTTGTCGCTATAAAAGAAATAGTAAACCAGCGGTACAATGGCTAAAAAAGTAATGGCGTTCTCTTTGCTCAATATGGCTAATACAAAAACCGGCAAGGCCAACAAAACATAGACCAGCTTGCTGGTTTCGAAATAGCGGATGCAAAGGTACAACGTGCCAATGGCGCCCAGCATACCCATTATCTCATCGCGGCCTTTAATGTTGGCTACAGCCTCAGTGTGTATGGGGTGCGCTGCATATAGAAGGGCGGCTATAAAGGGCACCGTAAGCCACGGGTATTCGCCTTCAAACTTAGCCTTAAAGAGCTTTTGCAACGTGAGCAGTATAAGCACACAGGTAAGCCCATAAAGCACAATGTTGTTGAAATGGTATATCCATGGGTGCTCCAGCCCAAAAAGCTCATACTCAATGGCAAAAGTGGCAATTGAAAGGGGCCTATACCTACCTCCCACTACAAAGGCAAAGTTTTTGCCAAAAAAACCCTCAAAAGCATCGGTGGTCATTATTTCGTCAATGCCCGCTATGCCTTGTTGGGTAAAAGTGTTTTTAGTGAGCACGATCATATCATCCAAGGCATAAGTGTTGCCTAGGGTGTTTGCATACAATACAAATACGGTTAAGAAAATGCCAAGGCATTGAAGCTTCAACCAATTCTTACTGCCTGCCGCTTGGTTTAGCGGCAGTGTAGCGGCTTTAATTGGTTCGGTTTCGGTAGGTCGTTTTTGTGCACTCTTCTTTCCCATGGCAGTAGTTGGTGTGCTAGTGTGTAGCTCACATACAAATTAAACCCCAATTTGGCAGACTGGCAACTTTACAGGGTTATAAGTACAAGATGCCGCCGTGTAAAATAGACAACTATAGTTTACAACGTAAACCTCAAAGTGATACCTGCGCGGGTATTGGTAATAGGGAATGAGGCTGATGTGGCTGGTATGGAGCGGGTGCGATCCAAGAAAATACGGATGTTCAAGCGCTGGCTGATGATATAATCAATGGACGGCGCTACACGGATGGTTTTCATACCAGCAGTTGGCTCGCTTATGTCTTGGTCTAGTCGGTTGTTCAGTGTCACGTTGTCGCGGTAACTCACATCCACCCTAAAGTTGATGTCGTTCTTCAGCTTCATCTTTTTCTTCTTGTTAAAAGGGTTCGGTATGGTAAGGCCCTTCAATCGGTACCCGAAGCCGAAGGTAAACTCCTCGGTGCGGCTTTCGCTCAACTGGTAGCTCACAAAGCTCATGCTCAAGTTCCTCGATTTTTTGTAATCGAACTTGGTAGTGATGCCGTTTTTCCACGTAATATCAACCCCAATGAGCGGCGCAAACTGCTCCGAGATAACAATTACCGGTATGTTTTTTTGTGGATAGTAGTTGTTGGTAAGCGTATCGGTACGCGATGGTTGAAAATAGCCACTGCCCTCAAAGTTCAAGTTGCTAATGTAGCCGCTCATGGTAAAGGTAGAGCTGTAGGCGTGGGTAATGGTAAAGTTGTCGAAAATCTTATCCAATCCCTTCATTTTACTGAAACCGTTGTAGGTTATGCGCCAGTTTGGCAATGGTACCAACTTAAATGGATTGAGCGTAACGCTGTTGAGGTCTTTGCCCGTGTAGGCTGCGATAAAGGCGGGTATCATTACATCTTGCGAGTACGGGCCATAGCCTTCGCGGTAGTTAAACAACGTATCGCCTAGTTCCGTGTTCTGTACAAAATATGGCAGGCCAGAGTTAGGGTTGCCGTTGGCCAAGCGCTGCGCAATGGTTTCCCTGCCGTTTTCAAAATCAGTAAACGCCTGGGTAATACCAATGTCGTTCGGCTTTTGGAAGAACGTTTTAACCGTAATAAACGAGATGCTGTAGCTGCCCGTGGTTATTGGGCTCAAGTGCAAGTGCTGGCCGCCATCGGTTATCACTTTAAAGAACTCGCTATAGTTTTCAGAGGTAGTTTTGGTAAGTGTCAAATCGACCCTAAAATCGCGGAAAGGCTCTATTACGCCGCGTATGTTTAGATTTTTAGAGGTGGTTTGCAAAAACTGGTAGTTGAGCAAAGTATCGCTGCTTATCCAACCATTCTCGGCATATCTATCCAAATCTTTGCTGGTTGGCTGTTGGCCAAAAGCAAACTTCAACCCAGGGGTATCAAAGCCCTTATCCTGGCCAAAGAAACGGGTATTGGGCAAGTAGCCGGGCAAGGTAGTAGTGCGGCTTTCGGTATAGTTTACCGATAGGCGCTTAATACTTATCAGTGGCCTGATTAATGGGCTCAATGCAGGGTTCTCGGGGCTCTGAATGCGCTCTCTGTCGGCCTTCAGTTTATTGATGCGCTCTTTAATGCTCTTCTTAAGCTGCTTCAACTGTTTCAGCTTCTCCTTCTTCTGTTCATCATCGCTGGCCTTCATTTCCTTCATGTCGGCCTTGGTTTTCACCATTTCCTCTTTTTGGCGCTTAATATCATCTTCTATTTTATCCAACCTTTTCTGGTTGCTGGCAATAGTAGAAACTCGCTTCTCTTTGGTATCGCCTTGGCGAGAGCGGTTGCTGTTGTATGGCTTCAAGAACTTAACCTTGTCGTATAGGTTCTTGATGTTAAACTCCCCGTTAATGCGAATGCTGTTGGAGTTGTTAATGGTATTACCTAGCGGGTTGCTCGTAAACCTGCCATCGTCATCGAGAACCAACGGCGCTGCCACCCAGCTATAAGTAGTGCCGTAGCCCGTGCGCACCTGCATCCAATCAAAAATTGGGATTTTATCAATAGGCAAGTTATAGCTGGCATTAAAACTATGCTGGTAGCGAGTAGTACGGCCAAAATCGAGAATATTATCCCACAGCGTATCTTTCTCGGCAGCAGTATTCAAGCGCCCGGTTGGCTCGTCGATACGGGCATTATTTATGGCGCTAAAATCAAGGTTAACCGATTTGAACGGGTTCCACTTAATGCCATACATCCTGTCCCAGGTAAAGAATTTATTGAAGGTGGCTGGCACTTCGTACTCATCGGTGCCCAGCCTGCGCTGCTGCACTTCGCCATACTGCCTGTTAAAGTCGGTATTAAAGCTGAGGCTGTTGGGTACTGGGTTAAAGTTAATGTCCTTTACTATTGCCAAATACTTACTTCGGCTCTTGATGATGTTCTTAAACGGATAGAGGCTCTTCTCCTGCGGGGCAAAATTGTAGCCCAACGATGCACGATAGCGTTTGGTAAAGTCGCTCTCAATAAACGGATCACTTCTCAGTATTTCAGAGTAAGCCCAGGTAGCATTCAGGTTGTAAACATCCCATACCCTCGGCTTCTTTTCTGTGTTTTGGTTTATCACCCTTACATTGCTAAAGTTATAGCCCTTAATGGTACTTAACGTCTGCGATCTGCGCTTATAGTCGCGCTTATCTTCACCGCTTAGCAACTGCAACTGCGATTCCAATGGCACATCGAGTTGGTAAGGGTCGTATTGCGGGGTACTGAAGGTTTGCGACACGCCACCATAAAACGGAATGCGCAGCCCCCATTTCTTAGGGAAAAACTTGCTTAGTTCCAGGTTTGCAGAAAAATCGTATTGCCACAACTGGTCTCTAAAACGCTGGTCGTTTTTCATTTCTATCTGCCCAAAACCTATGGTATGCATATTGGCCGAAAATACGAGGTTTCCTAAATCGGCTAGGCGGGTTTCCATGCGCATCATAGCAGCCCAACCGCCTTCTTCGGCAAAGCCCTCCAATCGCAACTCATTGAACCATACCTCTACGCACTTGGGCTTGGCATCGTCTGCCGACTCAATGTTTACCTTCTTCGGATTCCGGATACCCAACATTACGGTGCGCACCACGCCCAAATCGGGGTTACCCACTATAGTAAGTTGGTTGCCCTTGGCATCAATTATTTTATACGGGTTGGTCAGGTTACCGGTGTTGGCATTGCGTTCCAGCTTCAAGTCAATCAAGCTGTCCAAGTTTAGGTTCAGCTCATTTAATCCTTGCCAAATTTCGGCCGTATCGGTAAAAGTGGTAGGGGTAAGGATGAGGGGTATTTCGTACTCGTAATAGTTCTGCGTAAAATCCGAGCCAATACGGATAAATGCCGTTACATCGCCATCGTTTATAGGCTCGGCACCCACCAACGACTCGGCATGAATGAACATGCGCATGCGTTTGTATTGCCTTACATCGAGGTTCAGGTTTTTATAAATGGCCCTAGCATCGCCATCTTGCAACCCGCATACCTGCACGCTCACCGATTGCTCGTTTTGCACAGCATTGGAGTTTTGGGTGTTCAGGTTTTGCTCCCTGATAATGCCCGGTGGCAACACATACGGTATCGGTTGGCGTTTGCCGTTCTCTTCAATGTTTACGGCAATTACGTTAAAAAATGTACTCGATACGTTGTCTTCAGGTATATACTCGCCCGGCTCTTGCAACGATTGCAAATACCTGCGCCACTGGTTGCGCACCAACTCAAAACGGCCCAAACGTACCACCACTGGGTCGTCCCAGCCAGTAAGGAACATGCGTATAAAACGGATGGATTTGAAATCGGGGATATTGCCCACCCGTGATTCGAACTCATTAATGGGTATTTTCATCTGGTACCACTTCACGGTTTCGTCGGTACCATTAGCCAACTTCACGGTTGGCTCCTGTATGTTTACAATATAGCTTTCGCCCACTTGCATGTTAGGGCGCAACGCCAAACGGTATTGAAAATACTGTTCGTTTTCGTTTATCGTATTGTCGCGATTCAAATCCTCCGAATCGGGTTGGTTGGTACCCGACGACGATTGTGCGTTGCCAGTTTGCGCTGGCGAGTTGCCTTGCGGGCTGTTGTATTTTTTATAGCGGTCAATTACGCCCAGCTCAATATCGTCATAGTCGCTACCCAGGTAATAGTGGTAGTTGTCTGATGCCGGATCTTCCTGCAAAGCCGCAAAAGCAGCCGGGTCAAGATACCCTTGTAGGTTGCTCAAGAAAGTGTCATTGGCAATACGTTCCTCTTCGTCGTTGTAGCCATCCAACCCAATATCCTGCACACCGCGCACGGCTGGGTCGTTGTCAAAGGCATTTACGATAGGCGGCACACGCGGCACTTTGCCCCACGCCGACACATCCACTTGCACGGGGCTTCCTGGAGGCGGCAAGCCGTTTTCATAAAAGAAACGGGAGTCCTTCAATATATCCTCCGATATGTTGCCCAGGTTTATGTACATATCGCCACCGTTCGAGTTTTGGTTGTAGATGAAGGGGTCCATCATCCAAATCTCAATAAACTCAATATTGGCAGCCTCAAAGTTGTTATTGTCAATTGACCGCATGATGCCGCCCCAGCGGCTGCGAGGGTTTTTAAGGGTACCATTGGGGTTTACACCACTCGAAACGCCCGGTATGCCGTTTGGCTGAAACTCAAAGTTGTATTGCCCACGTTCGCTCGGGAAATAAGCAAGGTCAAACGTTACGAGGTTTTGCTGGAAGTTGGAAACCGTAGGCGTGCGGTTAGGAAAAACCTCCTGCTCAATAACTACTCTTACGTAGTGGTTGCTCTTGTCGTCGTTGGTAAGGTGGCTTGGGGTGCTTTGTATGTTGCTTGAGAAAACGGGGTCGAGGTTGTACCAAGCAAATTTGGCGCGGTTGT
>CAIOSU010000246.1 GCA_903861055.1 uncultured bacterium | reverse complement strand
CATGATGCTGATTATTGGCAGCGGCTCAAATCATTGCAACTAACTAAAACCGAGATAAGGCGCACGGGCTTTCCGCTATCGGTGGAGCTGGTGCTGCGCGAAATAACCATTGCCCAAGGCACGCTTGATGGGGCCTTACATGCGTTGGAACACGGCATTGCCTATAATATTGCTGGCGGCACACACCATGCGTTCAGCAATGCTGGCGAGGGGTTTTGTTTGCTCAACGACCAAGCAATTGCCGCCAATTATTTGCTGCAACAGGGTCTTGCTAAACAAGTATTGATAGTGGATTTGGATGTGCACCAAGGCAACGGCACGGCACAAATATTCCAGCAAGAGCCACGGGTGTTTACCTTCAGTATGCACGGCGCTAAAAACTTTCCACACCGTAAAGAAGTAAGCGATTTGGATATTGCACTACACGATGGCATAACAGATGGACCATATTTGCAACTATTAAGTGATGCCCTGCCTAAGTTAATAGCCCAAGTGAAACCCGATTTTATATTTTACCTGAGTGGGGTAGATGTTTTGGCTACCGATAAGTTGGGCCGCTTGGGGCTAACTATTGAGGGCTGCAGACAACGTGATGAAATAGTGCTAAGCACAGCGCATACACTCGGTATTCCGGTGCAAGTAAGTATGGGTGGCGGCTATTCGGCTGATGTTTGGCAAATAGTAGAGGCGCACGCCAACACCTTTAGGGTTGCTAAAAGTCTTTGGGGTTGATTATCCTTTAAACCCCACAATCTGCTCGTTCATGGCATCGCTTTCTACAATACCATCGCGCATACGAATGATGCGGTGCGCATAGCTGGCAATATCTTCTTCGTGTGTTACCAGTATTACCGTATTGCCGTTACTATGTATGGTATCTAGCATCGCCATTATCTCAATTGAGGTTTTGGTATCGAGGTTACCAGTGGGCTCATCGGCTAGTATAATTGATGGATTGTTTACCAATGCACGAGCAATTGCTACCCTTTGGCGCTGACCACCTGATAATTCGTTGGGTTTATGTTCCATGCGGTCTTTCAATCCCACTTGCACCAATACCTCTTCGGCACGTTCACGGCGGGCTTTTTTGCCAAGGCCATAATATATTAACGGCAATTCCACATTCTCCAAAGCACTTAAGCGAGGTAGGAGGTTGAAAGTTTGAAAAACGAAACCAATCTCTTTGTTGCGTATTGCCGCCAAATCGTTGTCGCGCATGTGGCTCACGTCGTGGTTGTTGAGGATGTATTGTCCGGTAGTTGGGCTATCCAAGCAACCTAAAATATTCATCAACGTCGATTTGCCCGAGCCTGAAGGGCCCATCATGGCCACATACTCGTTGTTGTTTACCGTAAGGCTTACACCGTTGAGAGCCCGAATGGTTTCGGTACCCATTACATAAAACTTGGTAATGTCGGCTAGCTTAATAACCTCACTCATGGCTTTCTTTATTGATTACTTTGGGTATTTTAAAATAAACACCATCTTGGTCGGGGGCATTTTGCAACGATTGCTCTCGGGTGGTATTTTGTAACACACTATCTTCCCTGAGCATATTCACCGCATCCGAAATATACACCAAAGGTTTCACGCCAGTGGTATCTAGCTCATCAAGTTTTTCCATAAAGCCCAATATTTTTGACAAGTCGGCTCTTATGGCTTCTTTTTCAACATCATCAAACTTAAGTTTGGCAAGCGTCGCCAGTTTATCTACCAAAGGCAAATTTACTTCCATACTCGTTTTTCAGGTCGTGGTCAATGATGTTATATACCAATTCTTTAAGGCTATCGGCATCGGCTTGGGTCATACCAACTGTTTCAATGGGTTCGTGCACTATAACCCTAGCGCAGCTGGGGCGATATAACATTGACCCATCATACAGGAACATATGCCAATTATCTAAAAAAGTAACTGGTATAATGGCAACTTGTTTATCAATTGCAATTTTAAATGGCCCATTCTTGAAATCCAACATTTGCGGGGCAATTTCGCTCGTGGTGCCTTCTGGGTAAATAATAAGGCTATACCCTTGGTCGAGTGCCTCTAAGGCTTTTTTGTAAGCTTTGAAAGAGGCAATCTTACTTTCCCTGTTTACTGGAATATCGATGGTGCGGAAGAATATACCAAAAACAGGAATGTCGGCTAATTGGTGTTTGGCCATGAATTTAAAATTAGCCCCGTTGAGCAATATGGCCGATAGCGGTATATCAATCATACTAGTATGGTTTGCACACACTACGTATTGTTTGTTAGGGTCGAGGGGCGTAATGTAGCTTACCTCATAACTGCTTGCAGTAAGCGGGAACAATATCTTGGCCCAAAACACCCTTAATTTGTTAGCTAATGGGTGCCATTTGGGCGATTGTAGCGTTATGTAAAATAATGGGTACAGTAGCATAAAGGTCAGTCCGAAAACTACCACTGACCACCAAGCGATGGCACGTCGGATATATTTGCTATATGCGCTCACGGTGTAAAAATAGCAAAATTGTAATACGTGAAGGGTTTTGAGCCATTATGAGCAATTGTTTTATATAAACGATATACTCTTAACGGTTAAAAAACAAAAAGGTTACAAACCCTATCATTATGCATAATAAGTGTTGTGTTTTGCAAAAAAATGGCTCACAGCACTTTTTTGAGCCCTTTACAGCAAAAATGCCTCTGCCAAATGTGGTCATGGGTTACTTGGGTCATCGCCTATGGTGCCGCTGCCGGTGCCACCGCCCATTCCGCCACTTGGGGGCTGTTCGTTTGTTGGGTTAGTAAGGTCTTTGGTGGCTGTACAAGAGCTAAGGTTTATAATTAACCACAGTGCAAATATTCCTGAATCAAAAACTTTCATAAGGCTATTTGCTAGTATGCTTTTTGTGAAATGATATTGTTGCTCAAGCGAAGCAGTGTCGGCAAGGATAAAAAAAAGGCAACAACAGTTGTTTTTTGAATTAAAACTTATCCTTAAACAATATACGGATACAATGCGTTCCAGATTTCGAAGCCCTAAAGCAAGCGTTTTATTGATTAGCTTTGCATCGTATGCTGCAGGTAGGACTTTACAACCAATTAAGAGTAGTTAAAATAGTTGATTTTGGCGTTTACCTTGATGGGGAAGATGCTGGGGAGATATTACTGCCCTTGCGGTATGTGCCCAACCTAACGGCTGTTGATGATGTGCTTGAAGTATTTATCTATCGTGATAGTGAAGATAGGCTGATAGCCACAACCGAACACCCAAGCGCCACTATTGGGCAAGTAGCTCGAATGCGCTGCACACAGCTTACCAATGTGGGTGCCTTTATGGATTGGGGGTTGATGAAAGACCTGCTGGTGCCTTATAGCGAGCAAGATTTGAAAGCCGAGGAAGGTAAGTTTTACCTTACTTATGTTTACTTGGACGAAACCACCGAGCGCATTGTGGGCAGCTTCAAGCTCCGTAAGCACTTGGGTAAGGGCGAACCACCAGCATATAATGTAGGCGATGAAGTTCAAATTGTGGTTGGTCAATCTTCCGATTTGGGTACCAATGTGGTGGTTGATCATCAATATATGGGGTTGGTTTACGAAAACGAAACCTTCCGAAAACTATATCATGGCGACCGTTTGAAAGCCTATGTAAAGTATGTGCGCGAAGATGGTAAAATTGATATAAGCCTTCAACCAATTGGTTTTGACAATGCTAATGCTACTGCCGTTGAGCGCATTTTGCGTGCACTGGACAGGGCCAATGGTTTCCTGCCGCTTACCGATAAAACCGATGCCGAAGTAATTTACCAATCGGTGCAAATGAGTAAAAAGTCATTTAAAAAGGCGGTTGGTACGCTGTATAAAGAGCGGAAGATAACCTTAGAAGATAATGGCATTAAACGGGTAGATTAATAAATGAGCATCTTTTTTGTAGGTTTCTCTGGTATGTGTTAGTTGTTTGAAAAGCAATGGATTATGTTTCTTTTTGCTTAAGTTTAATTGGCCTTTCAACATATTAACATATTCTTGGGCTCGCCAAAACTACCAATATTCCTTATTTTAGAATTCCTCCTATAATGCCATGACCAAGACCTCAACCCCAGTCAAAGAAACGCCCTTAATGGGGCAGTATAACAAGATCAAGAGCAAATACCCCGATGCGGTATTGCTGTTTAGGGTGGGAGATTTTTATGAGACTTTTGGAGAGGATGCCATTATTACCAGCAAAGTAGTGGGCATTGTGCTTACCAAGCGCGGCGCAGGCAGCAGCAGCGAGATTGAGCTGGCAGGTTTTCCGCACCACTCGCTGGATACGTATCTGCCCAAGCTGGTACGTGCCGGTTATAGGGTGGCCATATGCGACCAGTTGGAAGACCCCAAGATGACCAAAACCATCGTGAAGCGCGGGGTTACGGAACTGATTACGCCTGGGGTGGCCATCAACGACAAAATACTCGACCATAATAAAAACAACTTCCTAGCCTCTGTACACTACGATGGTGACACCTTGGGTGTGGCGTTTTTGGATATTAGCACCGGTGAGTTTTATGTAAGCGAAGGTAGCAGAGATTATATTGAAAACTTACTTCAAAGCCTCAAGCCATCGGAAGTTATTTACAGCAAGGCTCGGCAAAAAATATTCAAGGAGGATTTCGGTGGGCAGTTTTATACCTACCACCTGGAGGATTGGATTTTTACGCTGAATTTCACCAACGATTTATTGCTTAAGCACTTCGGTACCGCCTCTTTAAAGGGTTTCGGTATCGATGATTTGAAGGCAGGTACCGTTGCCGCAGGTGCGATAGTTCATTACCTAGGCGAAACAGAGCACCCCAACTTACAGCATATCACCGCCCTGAGCCGCCTGCAGCAAGACAACTTTGTGTGGCTCGATCGGTTTACCATCCGTAACCTGGAGCTGATTAACAGCCCGAACGGTGGCAAGGCGTTGATTGATGTGCTCGATTTGACTTGCTCACCGATGGGATCTCGCCTATTGAAGCGTTGGGTGGTGATGCCGCTAAAAGATAAGAAGCCCATTGCAGAGCGCTTGGATGTTGTGGAAAACCTAATAAAAGACCCTGACCTTGCACATACCCTGCGACTGCACATCAAGCAGATTGGCGACTTGGAGCGATTGATAAGCAAAGTACCCCTCGGCAAGGTAAACCCGCGCGAGGTGGTGCAGATAAAGCGTGCGTTGCAAGCCGTAGTGCCCATCCGTGAAGCATGTAAAGCCAGCGGCAGCAAATACTTGAAAAAAATTGCCGACCAGTTTAACCCTTGCGACTTGTTGCGCGACCGAATCGAGAAATCGATGGAGGACGATGCGCCTGTGAGCATCCAAAAAGGTAATGCCATTAAGGCGGGTGTAAGCTCCGAACTGGACGATTTGCGCAAGATTGTGCGCACTGGGAAAGATTACTTACTGGATATACAGCGTCGAGAGAGCGAGGCTACGGGTATCAGCTCTTTAAAGGTAGCATTTAACAACGTGTTTGGGTATTACTTAGAGGTAACAAACGTGCATAAAGACAAGGTGCCAGCCGAGTGGATGCGCAAGCAAACCCTCACCAATGCCGAGCGTTACATTACCGAAGAACTGAAGCAATACGAAGAGAAGATATTGACCGCCGATGAGCGCATACAGGCACTGGAGAACGAACTGTTCCAAGAGCTGGTGTACTTTACGCACGATTACATTCGACCGATACAGGTGAATGCCAATCTGATTGCAAGGCTGGATTG
>CAIOSU010000245.1 GCA_903861055.1 uncultured bacterium | reverse complement strand
TTACTTATTACCCTCAATCTCGCCAAGTAAGGTGGCAAGGTTAAGTTCGTGGGCACCTTCAAACTCATGAAGCTTGTATATGATACCCTGTTCCTGAATCTTAGCTAAGGTAGATTCCTTTCTGCCTTCGGGTAGCAAAGGGTCTGCATTGCCCAACACTAGGTGCAGCATTTTACCATCCATTGCTTTCTTAAAAGCCACCCAATCAAGGTCGTGCGGCAAATCGCCACTGCAAAGCCATAGGTGATTAAACGATGGTTGGCGCATAGCCACCCACCTACATACGGTAGTAGCCCCTTGCGAAAAACCTAAAATATGCTTGGTTGCGCTAGCCCCCAGTGTTGCGGTTTCTTGGGCGAAAAGGCCGTCGAGGTATGCCACATAGTCCTGTATCTCGGCATCGCGGTCGTCTCTTGTCATCCAAGTAGCAGCAACCCTGCCATCAAATCCGCGGGTGTAAAATCTGTTTAATGCTTCTGGCGCAACAATGCGTCCTCCTCGGGCAAGCAGTGGTTCAAACTCATTGATAAACTCGCTGGCCAATTGGGCAAAACCGTGGCAGGTAAACCAAAAGTGTTTGGTTTCAGATTCTAGAGCTCCTATTGTATAATATCGAGCGGTGCGCTGGGTGCTAAAGTGTTGTGGTGTTGCCATTGGGTAAAATTGTACAGATAATCTGAAAAGACAAACTTCCGGCCCGTTTCGCTCAACCTTGTGGCTATGGGTTTGTTAATAACACTGAATTTATCAACAGTAGCATTGAGAGCCAAAATGCAATCAAGCCTTTCGTTAAATTTGTGTTCGGTTACAAATGCCTGTTTATGTACGACTATATAATTGTTGGTGGCGGTTCTGCTGGGTGTGTTATGGCCAATAGGCTATCAGAAAACCCAAGTAATAGTGTGTTGCTGCTAGAGGCTGGCGGACCCGACAAGAACAAGTTTTTCAATATTCCGGCTGCATTTTACAAGCTGTTTCGCACGCAATTTGATTGGGGCTACTATTCTACAGCGCAAGACTCACTGCTAGGGCGTAGGGTATTTATGCCCCGTGGTAAGGTATTAGGCGGCTCCAGTAGCATTAATGCCATGATTTATATCCGTGGCAACAAGGAAGACTATAACGAGTGGCAGGCATTGGGCAATCCAGGATGGGGTTATAACGATGTGCTGCCGTACTTCAAAAAATCGGAAGACCAGCAAAGGGGCGAAAGCGAATACCACGGCAAGGGAGGTTTACTGAGCGTATCAGACCCCAACTCGCCCAACTTTATGAGCAAGCTGTTTTTGCAATCCTCGCAAGAAATGGGCTTCCCTCAAAACCCCGATTTTAATGCAGCGCAGCAAGATGGTTTCGGCTTGTTTCAAAGAACGATAAAAAAGGGTAGAAGAAACAGTGCCTCCGATGCTTACATAAAGCCCATAGCCAAAAAGCGCACCAACCTTAAAATTGTGACCAATGCCATGGTTTTGAGCATTGATATGGATGGCAAAAAAGTGGTGGGCGTAACCTACGACCTTAATGGCCAGCAAGTTGTCGCTGTGGCAAACAAAGAGGTTATACTGTCTGCCGGAGCCATTAACAGCCCTCAATTGTTGATGCTTTCGGGCATTGGCCCTGCGGCGCACTTGCGAGAACTTGGCATAGAGGTAAAACACGACTTGCCGGGTGTCGGTCAAAACCTCAGAGACCATCCGTTTGTGGTTATTGCGGCAAGGCTTGCAAAAGGCAAAACCTTGGATACTGCCGAAAACTGGCTAAACTATTTCAAGTACTTTGTACTACGCAGGGGGCCACTTACCAGTTCTATTGCCGAGGCGTGCGGCTTTGTAAAAACCAGACCAGAATTGCCTACGCCTGATATGCAGGTGTTCTTTTGCCCTGCTTTTTTAATTGAACACGGGTTTGTGAAACCTGGTGGAGATGGGTTTACCATTGCTCCTTGTTTAGTAAAGCCTAAAAGTGTTGGCGAGCTAAAACTGAAAAGTACCAACCACAAAGATCATCCATTAATAAACCCTAACTACTTAGCTGCCGAAGAGGATATGCTAGCAATGATTGAGGGTTATAAAGTGGCGGCAAAACTGTTGCACTCCAAATCGTTTAAGCCTTATTTCAGTAACTATTATCGCCCGCACGATAGGCTGCATAGCATAAGCGAAATTAAAGAGCACATAAGGTTGAACATGGAGGCTATGTACCACCCAGTGGGTACTTGCAAAATGGGCAACGATAGCATGGCCGTGGTTGACCATACATTGAAGGTGCATGGCCTTAAAGGGCTTAGGGTAGTTGATGCCTCAATAATGCCTACCATTGTAGGTGGAAACACCAACGCCCCTACCATAATGATAGCAGAAAAGGCTGCTGATATGGTTTTGGCAGTCTAGAAAGTCGTAGTAGGTTTTTAAAAGCCAAGTTTTAACTCTATTTATTGTTACCAAATTATTTCAATTTGTACACTTGTACTTTGTGTAAGGTGCTGGTATTGCTTATGGAGTATTATTGGAGGCATTTTAATTTATTACACGATGAAAAG
>CAIOSU010000244.1 GCA_903861055.1 uncultured bacterium | reverse complement strand
TGCTGATTCCTATGTTGGTTGTTTTGTGTGGCGTCATCGTGTTTCCTGAGTTGGCGCTATTCATGCCGCGTACTTTTGCGCCAGACATGCTGAAGTAATAGACTTCTGAAAAAGCCCTCTATCCTTGAGTACTTTATTACTATAGTCACTGTTATTTATTTTATTTAATTGAACTAAACGCAAAGAGTTTAGTTTGAGGTTTATTGACGCAAAAGTATCATTAGGTCAGAGTAAATCTCCAACTTTCATTCATATTTCAAAGGAAAACAAAATGACATCTCGTCGTCAATTTATAGGTCAGTCAGCAGCAGTAGCTTCATCTTTGTCATTTCCATTGATTGGAGGTGCGCAACCAAAGACGGTGAAAGTGGGTGTCTTACATCCTGTAACGGGTGCGCTCGCTTATTCCGGCCAGCAGTGCCGTGAGGGCGTAATGCTGGCAATTGATGACATTAACAAATTAGGCGGCATCAAGTCATTGGGAGGCGCCAAGATAGAAGCCTTGTTGGGTGACGCCCAGTCGACTCCTCAAGCGGGTGCAGCTGAAGTCGAGAAAATGAACGAAGCGGGCGTCAGTGCCATTGTGGGTGCTTTCGCCTCTGCTATTTGTTTGGCTACAACGCAAGCCGCTGCAAAGTACAACTTGCCCCATGTGGTGGACGTCGGCGTAGCTGATCAAATCGTAGAACGCGGATTGAAAAATACTTTTCGATTTGGTCCAGGATACAAAAAATGCGCTGAGGTTGCTGTTGCTAACCTTCACGTTCTTAATACAGCTTCTGGTAAGCCTGCGCGCTCAGTGATGATCATCCATGAGGAATCGCTATTTGGAACGGGTACAGCTAATTTATTGGCCCGTGAACTACCTGGGTATGGCTACGATGTGAAAGAAATAGTCAAACACGCAAACCCCACACGAGACTTCAATAATATCGTTTTGCGAATGAAGCAGGTCAACCCAGACATTGTTATTCCTGCGAATTACTATAACGAATACGCTTTGTTAGTGCGAACCATGCAGCAGCAAAAAGTATCGCCAAAGGCCATCTATTCGGTTTTGGGTGGTGCTGCTTCTAGTTATAAATTTGTTAAAGAGTTTCCAGATGCAGCAAATGGCATCATTGACTGTAATCACTGGTTTAATCCGCGCGACAAGCGTTCACTTGATCTCAAAAAACGTGTAGAGGCTAAAAATTTATTCTTTAGCTATGAGGTATTCATGGCATATACAGCCATGCGCTTACTGGCCGACGCCATCGAACGTGCAAAGTCTACAGACCGCGCAGCCATCATTGATGCATTGAATAAGAGCACATTCTCAGATCACATCATGCCCTATGGCACAACCCAGTTTGTCAATGGCCAGAACATGGGGGCACAACCTTTGATGACCCAGGTAGTCAAAGGCGATATCAAGGTCATCATTCCGCGTGACTACCGCGAAGTCGAACCAATATTTCCTTTGAACGCTTAAGCCTAACGGGGCTGGGGCATGTTTGATCTGTCGATTCTTTTTGCTTCCGTGCTCAACGGCATCACGACCGGTGCTGTGTATGCATTGATTGCACTGGGGTTGACTTTGATCTATGGTGTGTTGCACATCATCAACTTCGCTCACGGAGCGTCGTTGATGGTGGCCTTATATGGTGTGTATTTTTTAAAAGAAAAAATCGGCATTGACCCTTATTTGGCCCTGACGATAGTGGTGCCCGCAATGTTTGCTTTTGGCTATGTATTGCAGCGCGGCATTATCAATCGTGCCAGTCATGGCAAAGACGAAAACATTTTGTTGGTGACTCTAGGTATTTCGATTGTTCTTGAAAATTTGGCATTATTATTTTTTAAATCAGACACGCGAAATATTGAGACAGCCTATACCTTGACCACTGTCAACATTGGTACGGCAATGATCGCACTTCCTAAATTGGTGGCGTTTATAGGCGCATTGGTTGTATCAGCCATATTGCTAGTCGTCATGCGCTTTACTTTTCTAGGGCGAGCCATTCGTGCTGTCGCTAAAGAAAAACATGGTGCCCGTTTGATGGGCATTGATGTAGACCACGTTTATGCCATGTGTTTTGGAATCGGATCAGCTTGTTTAGGGGCTGCCGCATGTTTTTTGTTACCGGCTTACTACGTGAATCCCATGGTGGGAAGTGGTTTCGTCTTAGTGGCTTTCACGATCGTGGTTTTAGGAGGCATGGGTAGTTTTGTAGGGGCTTTTTTGGGCGGCCTTCTGATAGGCGTAGTCGAGTCTATCGGCGGCTTGTATTTAGGTGAATCACTGGGGCAGGTTGGTATTTTTATTATTTTTATTGCAGTCTTGCTTTTTCGCCCTCAGGGTTTATTTGGGGGCCGCACATGAAAGATTTTTCTGCAATTACAGTTTTTGTATTACTGGTGGGAAGTATTCCCTTTTTTACTGAATCTGGAGTCGTTTTAAATTTTGTGATGATGGCGTTGTACGCTTGTTTACTTGCGCAAGCTTGGAATATTTTGGGTGGGTTTGGTGGTCAGTTTTCTTTTGGGCATGCACTTTTCTTTGGAACGGGAGCCTATGTTCAGGTCATGGCGCAGGTTCATTTAGGTTGCAACCCTTGGATCGCTTTGCTATTGGCTATTGGCATGAGCGCTATGGTTGGTTTATGTGTTGGCGCTTTGTCTTTTCGCTACGGACTGAAAGGCTCATACTTTGCATTAGTAACTTTGGCTTTTGCTGAAGTATTCAGGATTGTTGCCTTATCTGTTGCTTTTACTGGGGCCGGTGTTGGACTGATGCTTCCATTGCGCGAGTCTTTCAGTAATATGCAATTTGCTTCAAGGGCTGGCTATGTTTGGTTGATTTTAGGATTGGTCACTCTAGCTTTGTGCGCCACCGCATGGTTACGCCATTCTCGTTTTGGTGCCTATTTGCAAGCTGTGCGCGATAACGAAGACGCTGCAAGAGCGATTGGTGTAGATCCTTTCATGGTCAAACTTTGGGCCACTGTAATTTCTGGGGCTTTAATGGGCTCTGGTGGTGCGTTTTACGTTCAAGTTTTCCAATACATTGATCCGGGCTTGGCTTTTGGACCGCACACTTCTGTAGAGGCATTGGTTGGGGCTATTGTTGGCGGCATGGGAACTTTGTGGGGGCCTGTGGTTGGTGCATTGACCCTGCATGTTTTGGCGGATGTCACGCGTAATTTGTTTGGTCAATTGCCCGGTATCAATATGGTGGTCTATGGTGCTGTGTTGGTTTTGATTGTGATGTTTATGCCAAGTGGTATGACAGGTATCAGATCCCATTTATTTAAACAGTCTTCGAAAACTCCTTCAATTGGTAAGGAGCAAGTGTGAATTTGTTAGAGGTTAAAAATGTCTCGCGTGCATTTGGTGGACTACGTGCTGTTGAAAATGTGAGTTTCAATGTTTCAGTTGGAAGTTTGACTGCATTGATTGGCCCTAATGGGGCGGGTAAAACTACG
>CAIOSU010000243.1 GCA_903861055.1 uncultured bacterium | reverse complement strand
CTTAAAAAACCATTACGCACCTACTTATATAGTTCCACCCGATAAGCAAAAGCTGGTAACCGAACTGAAGAAACAAGCCAAAGAAGCGGAGACCGTTTGGTTGGCAACGGACGAAGACCGCGAAGGGGAGGCTATTAGCTGGCACCTTTGCGAAGTACTCGGCCTGAACCCAAAAGTAACCAAGCGCATCGTTTTTCACGAAATAACCAAGCATGCTATCCAAAATGCTGTGGATAACCCACGCCTATTGGATTTAAACCTAGTAAATGCCCAACAGGCCCGCCGCGTATTGGATAGGCTGGTGGGTTTTGAGCTTTCGCCCATATTGTGGCGCAAAATAAGCATGGCAGGCTCACTTTCGGCGGGCCGCGTGCAATCGGTGGCGGTACGTATTATTGTAGAGCGCGAGCGCGAGATACAGGAGTTCAACAGCCAATCGTCGTTTAAGGTTACGGCCGTTTTCGATGTAAAGGATAGCAAAGGCCGCCAAGGCAAACTGAAAGCCGAGCTAAACCGCAAACTGGATACCGATAAAGATGCCCTGGCGTTTTTGGAGAGCTGCAAAGGCGCCAATTATACCATAAAGGATATACAAACCAAGCCGGCCAGCAAAAGCCCAGCCGCGCCGTTTACCACTAGTACCTTGCAACAGGAGGCCAGCCGCAAGCTTAGCTACAACGTAACCCGCACCATGAGCATAGCCCAAAAGCTATACGAGGCGGGGCATATAACCTACATGCGTACCGATAGCGTGAACCTGGGCGATACTGCCTTGGCAGCGGCCGCGGTGGCTATCAAAAACAGCTTTGGCGAGCAATACTCTAAAGTGCGCAAGTACAAGAGCAAAAACGCCAGCGCGCAAGAGGCCCACGAAGCCATACGCCCAACTTACTTTGAGAACCAAACCATTGAAGGCTCTAATGAAGAAAGGCGTTTGTATGAGTTGATATGGAAACGCGCCGTGGCGAGCCAAATGGCCGATGCCCAATTGGAGCGCACTACGGTTAAAATTGACATTAGCACCAACAAAGATGAACTGCAAGCGCAAGGCGAGGTGCTCTTGTTTGATGGTTTCTTGAAACTATACATGGAGAGCAGCGATGAGGAGAGCGATGAGGAAGCAGAGGGCATGTTGCCACCATTGAGCGCAGGGCAATTGTTGCCATTGGAAGCCATGACGGCACGCGAGCGTTTCAGCAAAGCGGCCCCGAGATACAACGAAGCATCGTTGGTGAAGAAGTTGGAGGAGTTGGGCATTGGCCGTCCTTCTACCTACGCACCAACTATTAGCACCATACAAAAGCGTGGCTATGTTGAGCGCACCGATCGTGAGGGCGTGGAGCGCAAATACCAAGTGCTTACCTTGGCTGCCGATACCATTAAAACCAAAACCGAAACCGAAAACACAGGCGCCGAAAAGGCTAAGTTGTTCCCTACGGATGTGGGTAGGGTGGTAAATGATTTCCTAGCCGAGCATTTTGTGAAGGTAATGGACTACCACTTTACGGCCAAGATTGAGGAAGAGTTTGACGAAATTGCCAATGGTAATATTGAGTGGGCCAAGATGATTGATAGTTTCTACATCCCGTTCCATAAGAGCGTGGAAGATACGATTGAAACTGCCGAGCGCGCCAGCGGCGAACGCGAGCTAGGCACCGATCCTAAAACAGGCAAGCCGGTGTCGGCGCGTATTGGTCGCTTTGGCCCTATGGCACAGATTGGCAAAACTGTAGAAGGGGAGGAGAAGCCTCGCTACGCTAAGTTGAAAGAAGACCAAAGCATTGATACTATTACTTTAGACGATGCCTTGAAACTTTTTGATTTCCCTAAATCGTTAGGCGAATATGAGGGTAAAGAGGTGAGCGTGGGTTTGGGCAGGTTTGGCCCGTATGTGAAATACGACAGCGGTTTTGTATCGATACCGAAAGCCACCGACCCACAAGATGTGGACTTGGATGCTGCAATTGAGTTGATCAAGGCCAAGAAAGAGGCAGATGCCAACAAGTTCATCAGCTCGTTTAAAGACGGCGAAATACAGGTACTTAATGGTCGATTTGGCCCGTACATTAAAGCGGGCAAGGAGAATTATAAAATACCTAAAACCACCGACCCGGCAACGCTTGACTTGGCCGCTATTGAAGGAATTATTGCTAACACCAAACCATCGGGCGGCGCCAAAGGAAAAGCCCCGGCCCGCAGAGGAGCGAAAAAATGATAGAACCGGCCAACAGCGAACGCGAACTACAAGCATTGTTGCAATTGCTTGATGACCCCGACCAGGAGATATACACCCACGTGTCGGATAGGTTGGCGAGCTATGGCCCCGAAATCATTCCCAAATTGGAGACTTATTGGGAGGAAGCGTTGGATAGCATATTGCAAGAGCGCATTGAGCATATTATTAGGCACATTCAGTTTCATGGGCTGCAAGCCGGTTTTAAGCAATGGCTGGAAAGCGAATCCGAGAATCTTTACAGAGGCGCCCTTTTGGTTGCCCGTTTTCAGTATGCCGATCTAGATGAAGTGAAACTCCGCGGCGAGATTGACTACATACGCCGGGCTATTTGGCTGGAAATGAACTACAACCTTACCCCGTTTGAACAGATAAACGTGTTCAATCACGTATTTTACTCGCTAATGGGCTTTACTGGCAAAGCCAGCGATAAGCAGTTAAGTTTACCCAGCTACTTCATCAATCAAGTGGTGGAGAGCAAACGCGGCAACTCCATTTCGTTGGGTATATTGTACCTCATACTGGCGCAAGAGTTGGATATGCCCGTATATGGCGTAAACCTGCCCCGCCACTTTGTGGCCTGCTATACCAAAGATTTTTTGGAGACACTGGACGAAGACGAAGACCTGCGAGACCAGATTATCTGCTACATAAACCCCCTCAACCGCGGCACTATATTTACCCGAAACGAGGTAACTCTTTACTTGAAAAAGATTCAGGAAGAACCCGTAAAAGAACATTACTTGCCCATTCGCAACCGCGAAACCATTAAAATTTACCTTCAGTACCTTAAGCAAGGCTACCAAGCCGACAACAACACCGAGAAGCTAAAAGAGCTGGATGAGTTGTTGCGCTTGTTTTAGGGTTTTAGTCGACGGTTGAACCGTCATTGCGAGGAGTGACTTTGCCAAAAAGTGCCGTCATTGCGAGGAATGGAGGCCACGCTTTTCGCGTGGATGGAATGTCGAAGCAATCTGTAGCCACGGAGCCTGATGCTTGGATACCAGTGCCCATGCACGTATTAGGTAATGGGTAGCGTGGGTTTGTTTGTTTACCGCATCGGTCAGGGGGATTGCTTCAAGCCTAGTTTGTTTATCGGTTGTTTTGTAATATGGTCAGGCTTTCGCAATGACGGGTTGTTGGGGGCTCGTTAATCGTTTCTCGCAATGACGGTAATTTTTTATTTTTATGTAAACAAATTACCGAATGAGAAAGGGTGGTTACATATACATTATCACCAACCAGCATAATACCACCCTTTATGTTGGAGTAACTGCAAGTCTGCGAAAAAGAATATATGAGCACCGCGAAAAGCACTTCCCAAAGAGTTTTTCAGCCAAATACAATCTCCATAAACTGGTGTACTATGAAGGCTTTAATTCTATTGAAGAAGCCATAGCCCGAGAGAAGCAAATTAAAGCAGGTTCTCGAAGAAAGAAGGAAGAACTGATTGTCTCGCTCAATGAAGATTGGAAGGATTTGTGGGAGGATATTCAGGATTTTTTTGATTGAATGCCTTGGGGTCTAGGTAGTTGCCCCGTGTGCCGTCATTACGAGAAACGACTTTGGCAACAACAACCCGTCATTGCGAAAAACGACTTTGCCTTTTCGGCATTGGAGTTTTGAAGCAATCCCCCGCTACGGAGCTGGATGCTTGGAGAGCATTGGCCTTGCACTTATTACGTAATGGGTAGTGCGGGTTTGTTTGTTTACCGCATCGGTCAGGGGATTGCTTCAAGCCTAGTTTGTTTATCGGTTGTTTTGTAATATGTTCAGGCTTTCGCAATGACGTTTCGGGTACCGTCATTGCGAAAAACGACTTTGCCTTTTCGGCATTGGAGTTTTGAAGCAATCCCCCGCTACGGAGCCTGATGCTTGGAGAGCATTGGCCTTGCACTTATTACGTAATGGGTAGTGCGGGTTTGTTTGTTTACCGCATCGGTCAGGGGATTGCTTCAAGCCTAGTTTGTTTATCGGTTGTTTTGT
>CAIOSU010000242.1 GCA_903861055.1 uncultured bacterium | reverse complement strand
AGTTTTTACGTTTGTCTTTGCAAAAGATTTGAATAATTAAAAATTTATTTATAGATTGGTAAGAAGATTACATTTTTTAATAAAAATAAAACCAATTAAAATGGCTTCAGCGACTAATATTGGCAAATGGGTTGCCAAAGAAAAGAAAGGAACAAAGCCTAGCTTGATAGTTGATGGAAGTTTTCCAGCTAACGAAAAACCTAATTTCCAATTATTAAAAACAGATTCCCCAAGTTTCAACCCTACTGACTTTTCGGTACTATTATTATTTGGTGAGCTAGTTAGTTTGGACGCTGCTGCAACTCGCTTTGTTCATCAAGATTTTGTAATTGAAACTGTTAATCAGTACAAAACAGTTACGGTATTAGATGGAAATGGAAGAGTAATAGCCGTAATTCCTGTAGAGGCACCGTAGACTTAAGCTGGTCAGGTAAGGCTTGAACACATTCACAATATCTCTCAAGCCTACTTTACCCCTCATTTGGGTATATTTGCAACCATGGTTCAGGCGGTACCCGGTAAGTTTATTGAGAAGGGCATTGTGCACTACGGTGGCGTGTTGGATACCGAGTTGCAGGCCCTTATTGCCAAAGCGGGTTTCCCTTACGAGCCATACCTGTTTAAAGATGGCCGCATGATGCTGGTAAACCGCGAACTAAACTTCGGCTTTCTATATTCCAGCAAAGAAGAGGTAATGGAGAAGTTGGTGTTGGAGGGGTAATGGTTGCATGGCTACTCAACGGAGCCTCAAAAAATAGTTTAAGGAGCAATTGCCGCAATAGTACTCATACCAATTATTGACAAAGGTCATAATACATGTTGGGTATTTAGGGTAACTTCACTATCCTAAATACTTGTGTTATAATAGTTTCTACTAAATCTACTTTTGCTTTTGCCTGTCTGGTGCTATTATCTTCCACCATTTGGCTTGGCTGCAATTGGCATAAGCAAGCGCCACCACGTGAGCCCAACACCGTCGATATTATTTACCATGAAAAGCAGGTGGATGAGGTATTTGATTTACCACTAAAGACCGACCCCGCCCCTTACGCTTTTTTGATAGTGATTGATACGCCTGTAACGGTGAAGCACTATTATGCTTTTATGGATAGTTTGCTGGCGGCCTATGCCCCTCGCGTGTCGTACAGTCTTACGGAATACATTGTAGCACATGCCAACCCTTGGATAATCGATACTTTAGTGAGCTTTGATTACTACACCCGTCAAGCGCGGGGTGAGTTTATAAACGACCAAAAGGAAATGATCGTGCTGCGCAAAGGCGAAGTGCTGCTGATACCCAAAGCGCCTCAAGCAGACAGCATTAAAGCAATGCTTGACAGCACCATTATTGATGTAAATATACCAGAATTTAAGCTGCGCCTATTGGTAAATGGCGTGGTAAAATATAGTTTCCCAGTGCGCGTGGGGCGCAACGAACGCAAGTACCTAGCCATGGCGGGTCATGAGGTAAGTCTTCGAACGCCCATAGGCGAAGGCGAAATTATACGGATTGCCTACAACCCTGCCTTCATTAACCCTGCCGACAACAAACTATACTACGCCACTAAACGCGATGATGGAAAACACACCCAACTACCATTAATACCTTGGCTAGAGCCTACCATTGATGGCCGTCGGCAAGGTTCGCTTATTCACCCTACTACTAACCAGGCTACTTTGGGCAGACCGTATTCTAACGCCTGTGTAGGGTTGCCCGAAGGAGTAGCTTGGATAGTGTACTACAATGCTCCCCTGGGCACCAAGGTGCGTTTCCGCTACCAGTTAGATGTAGTAAACGAAGCTGGCGATAGCGTAAAGCTAAAGGACATTTACCAGCAATATGAACGGTAGTCGCTAGCTGGCGGTTCATTTCTAGTGCACATTCCACAGAAAACAGCAAAAGAGGGATAAGTTGTTATACGGTAAAATGGCCTAAAGCCTTACAAGCGCTTAATCTTAGCACCTAAGGCGTTCAACCTACCATCAATGTTTTGGTAGCCGCGATCAATTTGGTTCACGTTGTGAATGAGGCTGGTGCCGTTGGCCGATAGGGCGGCAATCAATAGCGCCACTCCTGCACGTATATCTGGCGAGCTCATGCTGATGCCGCGCAACGGGTAAGCTTTATTGATGCCCACTACTGAAGCCCGATGCGGGTCGCAAAGGATGATTTGGGCACCCATATCAATCAGCTTATCCACAAAAAACAAGCGGCTCTCGAACATTTTTTGGTGAATGAGCACCGTACCTTTTGCTTGAGTAGCTACTACCAGCACTATACTTAACAAATCGGGCGTAAAGCCCGGCCAAGGTGCATCGGCAATGGTCATGATGCTGCCATCGATGAAGGTCTGTATTTCGTAGTTGCTTTGCTCGTGCACCACAATGTCGTCGCCCACAATATCGAAGTTGATACCCAAGCGGCGGAATGTATCAGGTATAATGCCCAAGTGCTCAATACCCACATTTTTGATGGTGATGTTTGAGCCTGTCATGGCGGCAAGGCCAATAAAGCTGCCAATCTCAATCATATCAGGCAATAAGCGGTGGGTAGTTCCTCCCAGCGAATCGACGCCCTCAATGGTGAGCAAGTTGGAGCCAATACCTTGTATTTTGGCGCCCATGCGCACCAGCATGTTGCAAAGCTGCTGCAGGTAGGGCTCGCAAGCGGCATTGAAAATGGTGGTTTTGCCTTTGGCCAATACGGCCGCCATTACCACGTTGGCAGTACCGGTTACCGAAGCCTCATCGAGCAACATATAGGTGCCTGTAAGATGGCTGGCATCTACGTGGTACATATAGGTTTCAGCATCATAATTGAATTGGGCACCTAGCTTTTCGAACCCAAGGAAGTGGGTGTCCAACCTACGACGGCCAATCTTGTCGCCACCAGGGCGAGGTATATGTGCCGCTTGAAAACGGGCCAACATGGGGCCAACAATCATGATAGAACCGCGCAGACTGGCCGCTTTTTTTCGGAAAGTGGGCTCTAGCATTACATCGGGTGATACGTTCTTGGCCTGGAAAGTATACGTGCCAGCCGATTCGCGGGTAATGGCCACACCCATATCGCCAAGGATATCGATGAGATGGTTTACATCCACAATGTCGGGCACATTACTTATGGTGACCTTTTCTGGGGTAAGCAATACGGCGCAAAGTATTTGTAATGCCTCGTTTTTGGCTCCTTGTGGGGTTATCTCGCCTTGCAGCTTTTGTCCCCCAACAACCTCAAAAGTATCCATGCAGGCTTATTTTTATGGCTTCTTATTGTGCCGTGGTTTAAAGTTCTTATTATGACGCTGTTGTCCACCGCCGCCGCTGCGGTCGCCGCCTTTACCAGGTCGGCGTTTGCCACCGCCGCCGCTGCGCTCACCATCGCGTTGTTGGAAACCGCCGGTATGGCGCTTTTCGCGGGCTAAAAGATCAAGGTTGGTTTCGTCACCTAGTTTCAATTTACCGCCGCTCATACGCTCCAAGTCGTCCATGATCACTTGGTTGTTCACCGTCTCGTTGTTCCAGTTGGTATGAACCAGTTTCATGTAGTTGCCAATAACTTCGGCAAACTCTTGGCGTTTTTGGGCATCCTCCATCTCATTCGCTTTTTTAATCAGCGTTTCGATGTTTTTGCCATAGTGGCGGTGCTTAAACTCACTCTGTGGGTATGGTATGCGCTCAGGCTTGGCAAAAATAGTTTCCTTATCAGGCACTGGGTATGGCGAGTCGACCACCAATTTAAAGTCGGACATGATAATGATATGATCCCACAGCTTGTGTCGGAAATCTTCCACGTTTTTCAAATGCGGGTTTAACTGGCCCATTAGTTCAATAACTATTTTGGCCTGCTCGTTTCGTTTCTTGTCGTCTTCAATTGAGAGGAGGTATTCCACCATCCGTTGCACGTTGCGGCCATACTCGGTCATTTCTAACCTACCGCGCTCGGTATTATAATTCATGAAGTTGTTTTACTGTACTTACAAAGGTAGCGAATTTTCCATTAGAGCATAATACTGCCAACAGGCAGGAAATGAGCGCTAAGCGTATACACAGCAGAGTATCTAAAACCCAAATTTAATGGTATAGGCCAGATGGCCCATCAAAACAAATAAAAGCAAGCGTTTTACTTATTTTTTATGTTGCCATTAGGGGCGATAATAGACTGCATAATAGTAATAGCCCCAGTGGTACTGTTAATATACAAACTATAAGGCGATAAACCACCTAGTTTGGCCGCTTCGTCGTTTTCAAATGTCCGGAGGTTGAAGATTTGCAGGTTTTGGTTTCTAACATCAAATAATACATTTCCCTTTACTTGAAAACCATTATAGGGCATCGCATTTACCCCTACATTTCGGCTATCGTACACTTGCATATTATATACTTGGTTGCTATTGAGCGTCAAAGTATCGCAACTAAAAAAGTTGCTGTTCGATACTAGCCCATTGGTGGTCATGCTCACATAAAAGTGTGTACCAAAACCATTCTGACACCCGATAAAACGATTATACTCCAATCGATTTTTATTGCCTTCGGCATGCACTATTGCTGTAAAATCTAAAAATGACTTGCTAAATGCACTATCGCTTCCTTCCATATGCAGCTCACTGCCTCTATGTAGTTCAACAGCATTAATGTGGGCATTCATGCTATCGGCAAATATGCTGGCACCATCATACAAATTAGCACTTAGTATAGTCGTTTTATCGCCACAACCACGACAAGTAATGTTTCCCAAACCAAAGTTGCCTCCATACCGCCCTTTTGAGCCAGATATATCAAATATCTTTTCTGCGCCTTTTAAATGATTGGTTGATACAGTGGCATTGGCGCTGTCCATTACTACCGTTACTTCAGCAGAAAAATCGTTATCGAACACGCTGCCCGTAAAACCTTTAATAGAAACCATTGCACTTTTGGAACAGCTGTTTTTAATAAAAAACAAACTATCAGCGTTGCTCAAGGTCACTTCGGCATGCTCGGTAATGTTGTTGCTTAGTACACCATAATTTTGGCCTTGCAAGCCCGTGATATTCAGTACTGCATTGCGCACCACGTTATCCTGTACCAAATCGTCGCCCCATTTAAATACCGAAACAGGGTCAACGGATACGATCTCCAAATTCAATACCTTGTAATTAGCACCTACACGGTTTCCGCGCTTGTCGCACCGAAGCTGTATATGCGCATGGTCAAAATCATATTCAATGTAATCCACCTCGCCAATGGTATTATCAATATAATACCCCTGTAGCATAAACTGGTTAGGGGTAATGGCGCACAAGTAAATACTTTTGTCTTCAATAAAATACCATTTAAAAGGCGTTAGCTTGCCTGAATTTAAAAGCGTTAGGGCTTTGTTGTAGGTCACCGTTTTGGGCACATTCCAGTTAGCTGAAGGATTGTCGGGGTTTTTGTCTTGTTTTTGCTGGGCATGCAGAGCTGTTATGCTCAGCACTCCAAAACAAACCACAAGAAATAGTTTAGAAAACATGATTCAGCCTCTTTGAAATTAAAGATAATGAACATCCATCATGAACGGAAGTATCAATGCTGTATTTAGCATATGGATCAGCGGCGAAAACATACCATTATACCCCCCGCCCATAGTAACACAAAATTATTGCTTAGAAATAGGAAAAAGCCACCATTTGGCCCAACAAGCCTACATGTAGCCCGATACAACCTCGCGAGGAGTATGTGCGCCCAAAAACAACCGTGCCGAGCCAACCGCACCAACTATGACAATAACCAAAAGCAGCGGAAGCAATAGATTGTAAGTAGAGATAAGCGTAAGCGTAAGCGCCACACCAAAAAAGCCACCTACACCAACCGCATGGATGCTTATTTTGTAAAAGACATTGGCAAAGAAGGCCATAAAAATACCCAAACTAGCCCCTAACGATATGTGTGAGAAATAATGGCCAACACCTAGCTTTTGCACCACTAAATAGGTCCAGAAATAAAACAAGGAGATGGCAATAAATGGTATAATGCGCTCTTTATTGGTTTTAAGTTCAAATGAGCTTATCATTTTTAGTCCCCGCATTAACACCAGCACAATCACTGGAAACACCAGCGTATTGGTAACAATGGTAAGCATCAGTTGGGTTTTTTGCTGAGGCCCCAGGTGTAAAAACTGGTAAGGAAAAAACACATCAACAAACACAAAGGAATAGGTAGCCAACAATATTGGGTGAAAAACATAGGAGATTATAGTGCTCAATATCCATAGCACATTGCTTTCGGTAACAGGTTGGTATACCACATCCTCGTCGGCAATAAACGTTAACTCTTCTTCTTCTGGTTGTTGTTCGTTGCTCATAGCTCTTTGCGTAATCGTGCTACCGATATATTCAGTTGCTCGCGGTATTTAGCCACCGTGCGGCGGGCAATATTATAACCCTTTTTATTTAGGTACTCCATTAGCTTTTGGTCGCTTAAGGGGCGCTTTTTGCTCTCTTTGCTTATCAGGTCGTTCAATATGCTCTTCACCTCGCGTGTTGATACTTCTTCGCCGCTATCGGTTTGTAAGCTTTCTGAGAAGAAATACTTCAAAGGAAAGGTACCAAACTCAGTTTGTACATATTTGCTATTAGCCACGCGGCTTACAGTCGATATATCTAAACTGGTACGCTCAGCAATATCCTTCAATATCATAGGGCGCAGGGTAGTCTCATCGCCCGTAAGGAAGAAATCATATTGATACTCCAATATGGTACGCATCGTTTTCATGAGCGTTTGCTGGCGTTGCTGTATGGCATCAATAAACCACTTGGCGCTATCAATCTTCTGCTTAATGAACAATACGGCATCTTTCTGCTCCTTGGTTTTGGTTTTGCTCTGGTCGTAGGTTTGCAGCATCTCTTTAAAGCTGCGGCTAATCTTCAGCTCAGGCGCATTGCGCGAGTTAAGGGTCAATTGCAACTCGCCATTGGTATTGGTAATAAAAAAATCGGGCGTAAGGTATTGCTCATTATTACTGCTACCTCCGTAGGCGCTTCCTGGCTTAGGGTTGAGCTTGATGATAACATCAATGGCGCTTTTAAGCTGGTCTTCAGTTATGCTCAAGGCCCGCTCAAGCTTTTCATAGTGCTTTTTGGTAAACGGCTCAAACTGGTCGGTAATAATCTGCACAGCCAAAGCCACGTTCTCGTCCTGGGTTTCGTGGCGGCGCAGCTGAATCAGTAAGCACTCTTGCAAATCGCGGGCACCTACTCCGGGTGGGTCAAAGGTTTGCACTTGCAGCAGTATGCGTTCCACTTCGTCCTCATCCGTCATTACATTTTGTGCAAAGGCCATATCGTCGCAAATAGCATCTAGCTCGCGGCGCAGGTAGCCATCATCGTCAATGCTACCTATTATTTGGTCGGCTATTTTATGTTCCCTATCATCCAATGCTAGCAGTCCCAATTGGGTTTCTAGAAACTCATGGAAGGTATTCTGCATGGCCACTGGCAGCGTGCGTTCCTCGTCGGGGTCGGGGTAGTTATTGTCTTTTAGCTTGTAAGATGCTATTTCGTCGTCATCGTAGTAGTCTGAGAAATCAATTTCCTGCAGGCTATCTTTTTCTACGCCATCCTCTTCAACTAGCTTTTCATCCTCTTTATCTAGGCTACTCTGTATATCGTCCGCCGACTCCTCATAGTCGCCATCATCAAGTGTGCCTGGCTCTTCAAGGGCTGGGTTAATCTCCAATTCTTCTTTTATACGCTGCTCTAACTGGGCAGTAGGTACCTGCAACAGTTTCATCAGTTGAATCTGCTGGGGCGATAGCTTTTGTAATAGCTTTTGGCTGAGGTTCTGATTTAGCATAGTACGTCTCCAGATAATAAATGTGAAATAACAAACCTTTCAGTCTCCGTTTTGGCTAAAAATTAGATGGCCAATCATATACCATACCAACTTTTAAGCTATGTGCTTTTGGGTAAACAATTGCCTTTAAAAGCAATTGTTTCCTGTTTCACATTTCGTATTTCACATTTACATCTCTCTTCGGTCAAAATTAGTATTAATTTAGCAAATCATTTTGAGATAAACCACCGTAGCTAAGGCTTCATGAAGACATTTATAAATAAGTTGGCGGCCGCAGAAGGCCAACAGGTAACCCTACAAGGATGGGTAAGCAACTCCCGCGATAGCAAGGGGTTGGTGTTTATGGTATTGAGAGATGGTACTGGCTTTTGCCAGTGCGTAATCAATCAAGAAGTAGTGGGTGAAGCCGCTTTTGAAGCAGCGAAACGCTTGGGCCAAGAGGGTTCCATTACCCTTACTGGTACCGTTGTAAAGGACGAGCGCCAAATGGGTGGATTTGAACTACAAGTTGATAGCTTGGAGGTTGTGGGCGAAAGCGAAGATTTCCCTATCACCAACAAAGAGCACGGTGTCGACTTCCTTATGGACCAGCGCCACTTATGGCTGCGCAGTAAGCGCCAATGGGCCATAATGCGTGTGCGTAACAAGGTAATATATGCCATTCACCAGTTTTTCCAAGACCGCGACTTTGTGCTCATGGATGCTCCTATATTTACGGGTAACGCCAGCGAAGGCACCAGCACCTTGTTTGAAACTGACTTTTATGGCGACCCTGCGTATCTAAGCCAAAGCGGACAGCTATACGGCGAGGCCATGGCTTTTGCCCAAAACAAAATATATACGTTCGGCCCTACCTTCCGTGCCGAGAAGAGCAAAACCCGCCGTCACTTGTCGGAGTTTTGGATGATTGAGCCAGAAATGATGTTCTGCGACTTGGACCAAGATATGGACGTGATAGAGGAGTTTGTGCAACACCTTATTACTACCGTGCTTCGCGATTGCCGTGCCGAGTTGGAGATTATTGGCCGTAACATTGAAAACCTAGAGAAAGCCAACGCCACCTTTACCCGCATACCTTATGTTGATGCCGTGGCAATTATCAAAGGCGAGAAGCTGGTAAACGGCAAACGCTCTATTGATGTATTGGAAGAGGATTTGAGGCTGATTAAGGCTCAAATTGCTGCCAACGAAGAAGATATTAAAGCTCGCGAAGCAGCCATTGCCAAAGGCGGCATGAAGAAAGGCGAGATTAACTTCGGCATGAACAAGATTGCCAACTTGAAGGCCGAAAACAAAGACCTACAAGAAAAAGCCGAAAACATACCGGGCTGGCTAGAGAGTGCTAAGAACTTTGTGCCTGGCGACGACTTTGGTGGTAGCGACGAAACCGTGCTTACCCGCCTTTTCGATACGCCAATAATGGTGTACCGCTGGCCAAAAGCCATCAAGGCCTTTTACATGAAAACCGACGAAACCAACCCGGATTATGTGAAAGGCGTGGATTTGCTGGCACCAGAAGGCTACGGCGAAATAGTAGGTGGCGGCGAGCGCGAAACCGACTTGAACTACCTAGTTGACCAAATAAACAAGCATGGCTTGCCCATGAGCGTATTTGAGTGGTACCTAGACCTGCGCCGCTACGGCTCGGTGCCGCACTCTGGCTTCGGCTTGGGCTTGGAGCGTATGGTAGCTTACCTATGCGGACTGCCGCACGTTCGCGAGACCATTCCGTTCCCACGTATGTATGGCCGTTTGCTGCCGTGATATTGGTTTGAAAATAACTACTCAGCGAAACCGAGGCCTTATGGTCTCGGTTTTTTTTGTTTTTAAAGAACCCCTTGTTTAAGGTTGATTCTAAACTCCCTAAACGCAAAACCGCCCTACACCATTTCTGGACGCAGGGCGGTTGTATATCGTTTGAAAAGTGCTATTTACCAATCACTAATTACTGCTCACTCATAAAATCAAGGACAGCTAATGCTGATTGATTTGCAACGCGACAAGCTGGTTAAGCAACCATTGATGGCCGTTACACACACATCGCCTGGGTTAGCCCCTGCCGTTACGTTAATGATATTTGAAGTGATAACAGTATAGCTCCAACCTGCTGGTACAGTCCATACGTAGCTAGTAGCACCTGCTACTGGGTCAATCAAGAAAGCTTGGGTTTGACCAGGGCACATAGTGGTAGGGCTATTGATTAGGCCCGGTCGCGCCGGAGGCGCTACGGCGGCCATTTCGTTCCACACTACCCCGTTAAAGAAGTTAAACTTATTACAATCAGTGTTGTATATCATCAAGCCGTTTGCTGGGCTAGGAATGTTATCGCGTTGATTGGTGCTCATACTCGGGAATAAAACCCCTTGGCTACCAGTACCTTTTATTTGCAATACAGCCGAAGGGTCAACTATTGAAGTACCAATACCTATTTGGGTACCTGAATTTACAATTTGGCTACTGGCTACCCAATCAGTGCCGTTATGGCGCAGGGTTTGGCCAGTAATACCTGCCGGAGGAATACCCACAGGGCCTGTGGCACCAGTAGCACCCGTTAAACCAATTGCGCCAGTGCCACCTGTAGCACCAGTGCTGCCAGTAGCTCCTCTAGCACCTGCAGCACCAGTTAGGCCTTGAATACCCTGAATACCTTGGGCACCAGTTACACCAGCAGCGCCAGTTGCACCGGTGGCACCAGTATTACCTGCTACACCTTGTATGCCTTGGCTTCCAGTTGCCCCGGTTGAACCTGTAGCACCAGTGCTGCCAGTAGCTCCTCTGGCGCCTGTAGCACCAGTATTACCTGCTACACCTTGTATGCCTTGACTTCCAGTCGCACCAGTTACACCAGTTACACCAGCAGCGCCAGTTGCACCGGTAGCACCAGTATTACCTGCTACACCTTGTATGCCTTGACTTCCAGTTGCGCCAGTTGCACCATTAACACCAGTTGAACCTGTAGCGCCGGTGGCACCAGTATTACCTGCTACACCTTGTATGCCTTGACTTCCAGTTGCGCCTGTTGCACCATTAACACCAGTTGAACCTGTTGGGCCAGTTGGTCCGGTAGCGCCAATTGGGCCTGCAACACCTTGTAAGCCTTGTGGGCCCGTTAAACCTACACTACCTGTAATACCTGTAGCGCCTGTTGGGCCTTGTAGGCCAGT
>CAIOSU010000241.1 GCA_903861055.1 uncultured bacterium | reverse complement strand
TTTTTGGTCAGTGTGTTTATGAAGTGTAATTTGAATTCACTTTCCAGGCATGCTCCCGGAATCATTAATCCTCCATAACCGTTGAAAATTAGTTAGCCATGTTCAAAGAAGCCGACACATTGGTGGGTATTACCACAGAAAACACATTGCCCATGAAAACTACTACCAAAGGATTGAAGACTTACACATACGAAGAAGCCCTTGCGGCTAGTATTAAGTACTTCAAAGGCGATGAACTGGCTGCTAGTGTTTGGATTAACAAGTACGCACTCAAGGATTCTTTCGGTAATATTTACGAAAAAACGCCAGATGATATGCACTGGCGCATGGCTCGTGAGGTAGCTCGTATGGAGGCCCGCTACCCTAATCCGTACACTGCCGATGAAATTTATGAGGTGTTTAAAGATTTTAAATACATAGTGCCACAAGGTGGTCCTATGACGGGTATTGGCAACAACTTTCAAGTGGCTTCATTGAGCAACTGCTTTGTAATTGGAAATTACGATAATGCCGATAGCTACGGCAACGTAATGAAAACCGACGAAGAGCAAGTACAATTGATGAAACGCCGTGGTGGGGTAGGCCACGACCTTTCGCATATTCGCCCATCTGGCAGCCCTGTCATGAACAGTGCCCTTACCAGCACCGGTGTAGTGCCTTTTATGGAGCGGTTTAGTAACAGTACCCGCGAAGTGGCGCAAGATGGTCGTCGTGGTGCTCTTATGTTGTCCATTTCTGTTAAGCACCCCGATGCAGAGAAATTTATTGATGCAAAACTGGATGGTACTAAGGTAACTGGTGCAAATGTGTCGGTGAAAATTGACGACGAGTTTATGCGCGCCGTTAAAACAGGCGATTTGTATACACAACAGTTCCCAGTTATTAGCGAGCAACCTCGCATAAAAACCGAAATTGATGCTAAAGCGCTTTGGAATAAAATTATCCATAACGCATGGAAAGCTGCCGAGCCAGGAATTTTGTTCTGGGATACCATTATTAATGAGTCTATTCCTGATTGCTATGCCGATTTGGGTTTCCGAACGGTGAGCACTAACCCTTGTGGCGAAATTCCGCTTTGTCCTTACGATAGCTGCCGCTTGTTGGCCATCAACTTATATAATTACGTTCAGAATCCATTTACACCCGAAGCCAAGTTTGATTTTGATGCCTTTAAAAAGCACACTCAAATGGGCCAACGTATTATGGATGATATTGTGGATTTGGAGTTGGAGAAAGTGGATGCCATCATCAAAAAAATAGAAAATGATCCTGAGCCATTTGAGTTAAAGCGCACTGAGTTTGAGCTTTGGCACAAAATACGCAAGAAGTGTATCGAAGGCCGCCGCACTGGTGTTGGCATTACTGCCGAAGGCGATATGATGGCTGCTTTAGGCATCCGTTATGGTTCTGAAGAGAGTGTAGTATTTGCTACCGAGGTACAAAGGACTTTAGCCTTAGAGGCATACCGCAGCAGCGTGGAAATGGCCCGCGATCGCGGTAAATTCCCGATTTTTGACAGCGAGCGCGAAAAAAACAACCCGTTTATTGCCCGCATAAAAGAGGCCGACCCAGCTTTGTACAATGATATGGTGCAATATGGCCGTAGGAATATTGCCTTGCTTACTATTGCCCCAACTGGCACCACCAGCCTAATGACCCAAACCACTAGTGGTGTTGAACCTGCCTTTATGGTAAGCTACAAACGCCGCCGCAAAGTAAACCCTAACGACCAAAAAAGCCGAGTGGATTTTGTTGATGGGGTAGGCGATAGCTGGGAAGAGTACCATGTGTTCCACCATAAGTTTACTACTTGGCTAGAAACGCAAGGCTACCAGCCTGAGGAAGTAGCTACTTGGGATACCGAAAAACTGAATGAAATTATAGCTACCTCACCGTACCATAACGCTACTGCCAACGACGTAGATTGGGTAATGAAAGTGAAATTGCAAGGTGCTATCCAAAAATGGGTCGATCACTCAATAAGCGTTACCGTTAACATCCCTAACGAAACGCCAGAAGAGATGGTAAGCCAAATATACATGACCGGATGGGAAAGTGGCTGCAAAGGCATTACCGTATACCGCGATGGCTCACGCAGTGGCGTATTGATAGCCGACGATAGCAAGGAAAAGAAGGAGAAAAAAGATGTATCGGAAAAGGGAAACAATGAGTTTGTTGAAACCGTTGCCCCCGTTCGCCCGCATGCTTTGGAGGCCGAGTTTATTCGCTTCAACAACAACAACGAGAAATGGATTGCGGTAGTGGGCTTGTACAAAGGCCGCCCTTACGAAATCTTTACTGGTCGCGCCGAAGATTCTTTCCTTACGCCTAGCTATGTAAACAAAGGTTGGGTGCTTCGCAACAAAGACGAGGACGGTAAGTCTCGCTACGATTTCCAGTTTCAAGACCGCGATGGCTACAAAGTAACCATTGAAGGCCTAAGCCGCTCGTTTACCAAAGAGTATTGGAACTACGCCAAGCTTATTTCTGGCGTATTGCGCCACGGTATGCCAATACAATATGCGGTTGACATTGTAGAGAACCTACACTTAGAAGGCAACGACTTGAATACTTGGAAAGCTGGTGTAGCCCGTTCACTTAAGAAATTTATACCCAATGGCACTTTGCCAACTGAGCGCCAATGCCCTAATTGCAGCGAGAATAGCTTGGTATATGAAGAAGGCTGCCTAAACTGCAAAAGCTGCGGCCATAGCAAGTGTGGCTGATAAAAACTGAATAGCAATAACTGAGTTTTGAATTGCAAAGCCCTCCCCGCCAAGAGGGCTTTGTTATTGTTAAAACTTCAACTCCTTCAGGGGTATCAAGTGCTCAATTTTTAACTTGCCCTTATCGTCCACTATGCACAGTTGCACTTCGGTGTCTTTGCCTTTCCAAGCAATATCAATTAATCCAAAGTTAGGTTTCATGTAGGCTCCTTTAATGCGGTATTGGTTTTCGCCGGCGCAAGAGTGGCCGTGGGTCATACCGCTACTGGTTAGGTCGTATAGGTTGTATTGCCCTGGTATAACCATTTTGGATAGCTCGGCATAGTGCAAGTCGCCACTGATGAAGAATACGCCCTCGGCTTTGGTCTTTTTTATCAAGTCTATAAACCGTTGGCGCTCGTGTGGTAGGTTGGCCCAGGCTTCCCAGCCGTTAAAATCAACCAAAAACTGGGTGCTAGTGCATACCAAGCGTATCTCGGCAGGTTCCATTAGTGTTTTCTCCAGCCACTTCCATTGCTCTGCCCCAAGCATGGTTTTGCTTTTGTCTTCGCAAGGGCCATATTCTCCGTAGCAATCTTCATCGGTAGTTACGCGACATAGCGGGTCCCGGAAGGTTCGGTTGTCCAGCAAAATAAATTGCACCCGCTTACCAGTCTCTCCCATGATTACGCTATGGTATATGCCCTCATGTTTCCAGCGGTCGCTATCTTTCGGCTCTTTAAAAAATTCCAAAAAAAGGTTTTTTGATTCTACCTTTTTCGGGTACTCCTTGCCGCCATCGTTTACGCCATAGTCGTGGTCATCCCATACGGCTAGGGTTTTGGTATGGGCCAAAAACTTTTGCAACGGCTCTTTACCAAAAAGCATTTCATACTTTTGGCGCAGCAGGGTCATATCCTCGGTATCGCCGTAAAGGTTATCGCCCAAGAAAACGAAAACATCGGGCTTAAAAGAATCGACGGTATACCAAACCTCTTGGGGATTATTTTGGCTAATGCACGAGCCGAAGGCAATTCGGCTTACGGGTTGGGCCATTAAGGGGCTAGCTGCAAGCAAGCAATAGCATAGCATTAAGAGGGTAGCTTTCATTTAAACTGAGTTTGTAAAGTGAAAGCTAAATATTCCTTTGTTTAAATCAGCATATCTCAATGTTAAGTAATTGTTGCTAGCAAGCAATAACTACTCTAACTTTTGACTTAACATTTGTTTCACCATGTTCTTGTTCAATATTGCCGAAGCGGTGATAACACCACCGAACAATGCCCCACCGATACCTGCCGTCACAATATCTTGCCCAGTAAGGTACAAGCCTTTAATGGGGGTTTGCGGACGTAGCGCACGATTGGCAAAGCGCGCCGGTGTATGGTCAATGCCATAAATCTCGCCGTTTTGATAATTAATGAAGTGCTTGGTGGTAAGCGGCGTGGATAGCTCGTAATAGTCAACCTTGCCTTGGGTTTGCGGCACGTACTTATACAGGTATTCCAACAAGCGCTGCGAGAGTTTTTCCTTATACGCCTCATAGTCCTCGCCACGGTGTTTCCAGCGGGTACCATCCCACTCTTTAAATCTCTCGTAAGGGGCAATAGTAATAATCTCTATGGTAGTGCGCCCTGGGAAACGATTGGTAAAGTCAGGGTCTTTAGCCCCGGGGAACGAGATGTAGACCACAGGGAATGGCTCGTTTTCATCCGCTAGAAAGCGGGCTATGTTCTCATCGTGATTGTAGTTGGCTGGGTAAATCCAGAGGTTGGGTTTTTGTATGCCTAGTTCCTCGGCAGTATGCTTTAAACCAATATACAAGCTTAAGTGGGCCGAGCTGGGGATAAAATCGCCAGACACCTGCTTCAATCCAGCCTTTTGGCTGGCGGCTGGCGATAGCAGGTGGTTGTAGGTATTCATAATACCCGCACTGCTTATTACCATCGGGGCCTCTATAACCACATTGTCGGCCATACGCACGCCCGTGGCCTTGCCATCGGTTACCACAATTTCCTTTACCTCAGCATTGGTATAGATAGCTCCGCCAGCGTTGAGTATAATAGGTGCAATAGTATCGAATATACGGGAAGAGCCGCCCACAGGGTAGCTGCCCCCGCGGAAGTAATGCTTAGCTACCATAGCATGCATCGCAAAACTGCTCTGCGCGGGCGGTAGGCCGTAGTCGCCATATTGGCCAGTGAGCACGCCTATCAGCTTTTCGTTTTTGGTAATGCCTTCCAGCACTTGGCGGGTAGTTTGGCTGGCTATTTTATTCATGCTACGGCGCATAAACCGGCCAAACAAGAAGCTTATCGGCTTCGGCACGGCACGCTCTGCAAAAAAGCCGCCCGATGCTTTAGCCACATCAAAGGTCAATTGAACATAATCGTCAATGGCCTGTTGGTCGGCCCTATGAGGAAAGTACTTTTTTAGTTGGTTCTTAAATTCCTCGATACCACTGCGGAAATCAAAAACTTCGTCGCCGAAAATGATTTTGTCATAAACTTCGCCCATATCGGCCCATTCCAATTGGCCATTGCTGAGGTACTTAAACACTTGCGCCAGCACCGACGAAGGCTTGTGTACTTCGCCTATGTAGTGTATGCCCACGTCCCATTCGTAATCTTTGCGCTTAAACATATGTGTAAACCCGCCTGGTGTGTAGTGTCTTTCTAGAATTAATACTTTGCGACCTTCTTTGGCCAACAAGGACCCAGCAGCAAGACCACTAATACCCGAGCCGATAATAATAACATCATATTTACCTTCAACGGGCGATTGCTTGTAGCTGCTAGTAAGTTTCATAGGGTAGCTTAGAGTTGCCTAAAATAGCAATAAGATGCTATAAATTCTCCATTATTTATGGTATTTAAAAATGCTGTGTACGTTGCTAAACGCGTCTTATTAATTTTATGCAGAGTAATAATTATAAAGCGAACGGTATAAAATATATCCCAAACAACCATTTACCATAAAAAAGTGTCATAAATACCAAATCGGTTAGTTATCTTAGTAGCCAGTAAGACATTTTAATTTAATTCTGTTATGAAAAATTGGTTTCGGGTAATTGCTTTAGTGCTTCTTTTTGCGGCAGCTAGCACCCCTGCGTTTTCGCAGCGCGTAGGTATCAATATCTTAATTCCGGATACTAGTGCCATTTTGCATCTTGAATCGGATAGTTTGGGTTTTTTACCTCCGGTAATGACTACTGTTGACCGTGACGCTATTGCCAATCCAGCCACTGGCCTTATCATTTATAACGCTACCGATAGTGCAGTGCAGTATTACAATGGTGTTTGTTGGTTGAGCAGTTACCAGGCCAATTGTAACGATTGTTATTTTACCATGACGAGTAGTAGCCAAGCCGATACTATTGATAGAGTGGTGTCAGATTCTACGAGCTTTTCCCTTACGTTCAGCCAAACCAACGGAAACCCACAAAATATAGCCTTGGCTGTAGTAGGTACCTTGCCACAGGGCATTACGGTTACTTTTTCGCCAAACCCGATACTATCAAGTGGTACTGTAAACGTGGTGGTTACCGCTACACCTTACGTTCCCGCAGGCACCTATCCAATTATTATACAAGCATTGTGCGGTAGCAATACGGTTAACTTCATTTACTCGGTAACGCTCACCCCTTGTTACCTTATTGATGTAACCAACAGCCAAAACAACTATAGTGTCTCAACCGCATTGTATGCTCAATACCCAAGCGCTCCAACTAACCAACCGGTTTGTGTGGTTGCTACGGTATTTCCTGGCGTAGACATTAGCAGCACAACATCAGCCCAGCCAGCGTTTACTACAGGTACTTTGCCAGCCGGTTCTATTTTTGCGTTGGTGAACAACGGTAACATACTTGGCCGAGGCGGCAATGGCGGTACTGCTACCGACCCAGTAAGCGGTGCTACCGGGGCAGGCTTTAATGGTGGGCATGCGGTTAATCTAACCGTTGATGCTGTAGTGCAAAACAACTTTAACATATATGGCGGCGGCGGTGGCGGCAATGCCATGGCTTTTAGCCTTTCGTTTCAGTTGCCTTTGGGTTTGCCGGCTATTGGTATTTTAATTGGTGCTGGCGGCGGCGGCGGTGCCGGAAGTGGCTTAGGTGGCAACATTCCATCTTTGTTTGGTTTGCAGTTTTATAGCCCTGGTACTAACGCAACACCTACTGGCCAGTTTGCGACTCCTGGCGATGGGGGTTTGCTTATTCTTCCTATTACTATTAACCAAAGTGTGGTTTCAATCAGTATCAATCCAAATGCATTTGGTGGTGATGGTGGTGGCTACGGTTATCCAGGCACTACTGGTGCTTTCCAAGTTACTTTGTCTATTTCATTGGTGGTAAGTATCCCGTTTATTGGCCCGGTTACCATTCCGGTGTTAACCAACTTTAATGTTCCTATACCAGTGCCTGTTCCGCCTGGTGGCCAAGCGGGCAATGCCATCAAGCGCAATGGTAATAGTGTAAACATACCCGACAACAACTATAATACTTCGTTCTTAAAGGGCGCTGTTGGTAATTAATTGTAGATCTGAAATTTTGAAATGCGGATTACAAACGTCTAAAGATTTATAACAACCCCATGGATTATCAGCCATGGAACATCGGTAAAAAACATGAACAACTTCGTAAAATATATAGCCCATTTTCTTCCAGTAGCATGTATGGTCTTGCTTTCGTTGGGCACTAGTGCACAAGGTTTTCAAGGCGAAATAAGCCTTACTACTATCAATCCTGCCATGGGAGAAGAATCGGTAGTGAAGTGGATTACCTCAAATGGCAACCATAAATTGGTAATGAACGGTACTGCAAGCGGCAAAGCCTATAACTTGACCTTGTTGTTGTTGAAAAATGACCCCAATGTGAGATTACTTACCGAAATTAATGGTGCCAAAGCAATGTTTGTAACCCCAATTGGTGATGTAAAACCAGTTAACCCTACACTGGGCTCAGCTATTGTTACTACTGGCGACGGTACGACAACTATTGCAGGGCAAAGCTGTAAAAAATATAGTATTGAATCGACTCAAGGTTCGACAACAGTATTTGTAAGCAGCTCGCTAAGCTTGAACTTAGCCGACTTACCTCAAATGCTTAAAACCAATGGTGTTTTTGCTACTTTGGCAGCCAACAACATTAATGGTTTGCCATTGAGTATTATCAGCCGTGGTGAAGATGGTAAAGTTACCTTCTCTCAAACCGTTACCGACATCAAGCCTGGTGCTGTTTCCGAGTCTGAATTTAGCTACGAGGGCTACCAAGACGGTGGTGCCGCATTGCAAAACTCAATGAAACAAAACTAATGTACCGAAGCCCATACTTATGGTTATGGGCATTGTGTATTTTTGGTGGATGTAGTTCATACATTCACAATCAAAGCATTATTAATACAGGCTGCAACTTGCCTGTTGCCAGTAGCGCATCACAGCCACTTAATATTGCTTTTAACGGCGTTACTAGCTTTATTATTAGGTATGGCAACAGTGTGGTGCTCACAGATCCATTTGTGAGCAATCCCCCAAGTAAGAAAGTTTTGTTCGGCAAGATATACCCCGATACGGCTTTGGTGAACGCAGTTTTTAATGATACTGACCTTATTGATACCAAGCTAGTGCTTATTAGTCATGCGCACTATGACCACTTAATGGATTTGCCCCCTTTGTTGCCCCGCTTGCCCACAGAAGCCATTACAGCCGGAAGCAACACTACCAAACACATTCTAGCAGCAGCCAAGCCAAAGCAAACACTGCTAACGTTGAACGATGTTGCTGGAACCGATAGTACCCTAGGACAATGGATTTATAGCACTGATAGCACCGTTAGAACCATGGCATTTGTAAGTAGCCACCCGCCGCATTTTATGGGCATAACATTGTTTCCAGGCCCTTACACCGAAGATTTGAAAGAGATACCCGTAAAAGGTAGTGACTATAAACGCGGCTTGCCATTATCTTACCTTATCGATTTTATGGAAGATGGAGTGCCTGTGTACCGCGTTTTTTCTCAATCTTCATCGGCACATGGTAGTAAAGGGCTTTTTCCTAAATCCATGTTGCAAGAAAAGGCAGTAGATGTCGTTTTGCTGTCTCAGGCAGTTCATGGCAAAGAGACTGATTACTCTGAGTTGGTAATAAACCATTGCCACGCTCCCATTGTGTTTTGTACCCATTGGGAGAATTTTTTTAGAAGTACCAACCAACCACTAAAAACGGTTCCAAAAGCCAAAGTAGAGGCTAATTATCAGCATTTAGTTAGTACTTTTGCGGGCTCGATGGCCATTATACTACCTAAGCCTGGTAGTAAGTACACTATTCAACCTCAAGCACTGCGCCCGTGATAGTTTTACTGTTTGCTGTTTTCTTTATCAGTTATAGTGTTGTTGCCAAACTAATGCCAGTAGAGCATGATTTGGTTCAGCAAGGCGATATAGTAACCATAACCCGAAGCGCCAAAAGGCAGTGGGCACTGGCATATGCTATTTGGGTGCCTGGGGTATTAATGGTTATAGCTGGGGTATCATTTAAGGTTCCATATTTACCATCAGAGCCATCGCAGGTTATGTTGTTGGGCTTGGTTACGTTATTTATGGGCGCTTTTTTAGCATATATGCCCATGATATTAAGTCCGGTAATAGTAGTTAATGGCAAGTTAAAAACCCTACAGCTTAACAAAACAACTTTGGCTTTTAACGACCTGCAAGGTATGCGCTATTGCGATGCACGCGCACGTATAACCACCGCTAGAAATGGCTATGTAGTATGTTTAATACTCTTAAGCGGCAAAGAACGGAAGCTTATTACTACCAGAAACGAGGGAGAAGCTAAGCTATTGAACAAGATACTCTATCAGTTACTGAAACTGCCTACCCAAGCCATATTGCCTAATGGCTTTGCCAAAACCAAAACCGTTGAGGTTGATTATGTAAAATGATTTTGGATGCCTTTGTGCTTGTTTTGGCTATCTTAGCTCTTCAACTTATTGCGCTTTATGACCTTTGATGTAAATATGATTTATGGTGGGCTATTGGTAATTTTTACGGTAGCCTTTCTTTACCGTTATAGGCGCAACCAATTGCGCAATCGTCATGTTAGAGAACGTTCAGCAGTGCAGTTGGAGCCGCTGGATACCAACCATGTAGTGGCAAATGATAAATTGATAGTAGTAAGTAACATTACCCAAGAGCAGTTGCAGCATGTTTTAATTGCTTTTTGCGAAGCACGGAATGACGAGACTATAACGGTTTGGCCTGAAATAATAGTAGCACAAGACAATAGGTTGGCAATAGTTTTTCCGTACGATATTGCTTATGAAGTTTTTTGTGAATTGTTAAACTACATTGTCTATCCATTAGATTTAGCGGCCGAACCTATAGCCATTGGGTGGGCCACTTACCCAACCGATGAGGATACGCTACCAAAGGAAATGTTTGATACCCCGATGATGATTTTTGTGCCCGAGGAGGACCAGAACTATAGCCAGTTTTTTATGGTAAACAGCAGTGGTATTGGTTGTCACCAGCAATTGTTAGACCCGACTGGTTACAAAGTACACCCAAAACCAGAAGAACCATATATGCAGCCACCATTTGATTCTACTGATGTCGATGGATGGGTTAAAGAGCGGGTTTTTATTGTAGATGGAAAATAAGCTAAATTGATTTAGCTTATTTCTGCTGAGGATATTAAACACTTACAGTGGGCTTGGTTACTGCGGTTGCTAAGCAATAAAAGCTACAGAGATTTCCCCATCCACCTTTTTTTTCGTATTTTTTCGATGCTAAATTATAAGAAATGGAAACCCAGCTTGCTAGTATCGTAAAAATATCATCTTTAAAATCAGGACAACAACTTCCGCTGTTGATTGAGCCTGCAGAGGGTGCGCCAAATGATGCCAGTACCTTGAAGCATTGGCTTGAAGAAAACAAAGCATTTATAAACCAAAAAATTATTGAGCACGGAGCCATTTTGTTTCGTGGCTTTGATGTGAATGGGCCAGAGCAGTTTGAAAACGTAGCCCAAGGTGTTGATCCCGATTTGAAAAATAATTATCTCGGCACTTCGCCTCGAAATGCCGTGAGCAAGTATGTATTCTCTGCCAGCGAATTGCCACCTTACTACCCAATTATGCAGCATTGCGAAATGAGCTTTTTGCCCAATCCGCCGCGCAAGTTGTTTTTTTATTGCCATATTGAGCCAACGGAAGGAGGGGAGACACCAATAGTGGATTTCCGTAAAGTATACCAAGACTTGGACCCCATGATACGTGAGGAGTTTGAGCGTAAAGGCATCAAAAATGTCAGGAACTATAATGGTCCATCGGCCAAAGCAAAATTTGACCTGTGGAAGCTAAAACGTTGGGATGAGATGTTTCTGACCACCGATAAAAAAGTGGTTGAAGAATCGTGCAAAAAGAACGGACTGGAGTTCCATTGGAAAGATGATGATAAGCTGGTACTTATAAATGACCAGGAGGCCATTGCTAAGCACCCCGTTACGGGCGAGAAGGTTTGGTTTAACCATTTGCAAGTGTTTCATGAGGCTGCTGCTGCCATTGAGTATGGCTATATAGCCAAGCGCCAAAAAAACCTAAGGGCTGCAAGTTTCAATGTTTTTACCTCTTTAATGAGCAGCATTAAAAAGTTAACCACTAAAGAAGGCGACCAGGCCATGAATTGTACTTTTCGCGACGGCACGCCAATACCAGTGTCGTACGTTAAACATGTGGAGGAGGTGATTTGGAAAAACATGGTCATTTTCTCTTGGCACAAGGGCGATGTATTGGCTGTTGATAATTTCAGCACTTCCCATGGTCGCTTGCCATATAACTGCCCAAGGGAAATACAAGTATGTTGGGCAGCGGACAATTAGTTAGTTACGGGTTTCGAGTTTTAAAAATTAGAACCAAGCCAAGTTTTATCGCTAATCGTCTAGAAATTAATATTGTTTTCCCATATAATGCAGAATTTAACTTGTAACCCGTAACTCGCAACTCGTAACCTTCTTGGAAACCATCCAACTTAATTTTAACGAAAACAACTTAATAGCCCTTAACATTTGTATCGGGTTTATTGTGTTTGGCGTGGCGCTTGATTTGAAATGGGCTGATTTCCGTAGGGTAATGGACACCCCAAAGTCGTCGTTGGTGGGTTTGCTAGCGCAGTTTGTTACCATGCCAGCTCTTACTTATTTGTTGATACTGGTTTGGAAACCTGACCCTGCCATGGCACTGGGTATGATACTGGTGGCGGCATGCCCGGGCGGCAATATCTCTAACTTCCTTTGCCAATATGCTCGGGGCAATGCGGCACTTTCGGTGTCCATTAGTGCTATTTCTACTATAGTAGCCATTTTTGCCACACCCATCAATTTTGCTTTTTGGAGCAGCCTACTGCCTGGCACGGAAAATGAGCAAGAAATAGTTATGGATGCTTGGGCTATGTTCCAATCCATATTAGTAATCTTATTGTTGCCTCTTCTGCTAGGTATGGCCTTCAATTATAAGTTCCCGACCCTAACGGATAGAATACGCAAACCTATAAGCAACCTTTCTATGCTGGTGTTTGTAGCTTTTGTGGCTATGGCGTTTACTAAAAATGCCCATGTATTCGTCGCTTATCTTGATGTGGTGATGCTACTGGTGTTTGTACACAATGCCCTAGCATTGGCCAGCGGCTACGGCTTAGCATACCTGTTCCGGCTACCAGAACCCGATAGGCGTTCGGTGGCGATAGAGTCGGGCATACAGAACTCGGGCCTCGGGTTGGTGCTGGTTTTCAATTTTTTTGGTGGCTCGGGCGGCATGGCGCTTATTGCCGCTTGGTGGGGTATCTGGCATATTATCTCGGGCTTTGCTTTGGCTTTTTGGTGGCGCACCAGGCCGAGTTAGCTTTAGATGGTTACTTTCAAATTCCTCATTAATATTAACTTAGCAACCTAACCTCCTTTAATGAACCAGTGGCTAAAAATAATATTGGGTCCAGCTTTGGGTATTGCCACTTGGGCTATGTTTGAGTCCGTACAGCCTGAGCCAATGGTATCCGCCATGGGATTGGTAACCATTTGGATGGCGATGTGGTGGATTACCGAGGCTGTGCCACTCGCGGTTACGTCTTTCTTGCCGGTGTTTCTGTTTCCTTTGTTAGGTATTATGGGTGCCAAGGCTGTGGCGCCACTGTATATGAACGATGTGCTGATGCTCTTTATTGGTGGGTTTATATTAGCCTTTGCAATGGAAAAATGGGACCTCCACCGGCGCATCGCACTCAAAACAATTCTTATCATCGGCACCGACTTAAAGCTAGTATTGTTGGGCATGATGGCGGCCACCTACTTTATCTCCATGTGGATAAGCAACACGGCCACTACTATGATGATGGTGCCTACCACCCTTGCTGTAATAGCCAAAATGAAAGATTTGCTGGGCGATAGGGCCATGCCCGTGGCGAAGTCGTTTTTATTGGGTATTGCCTACGCGGCCAGTATTGGTGGTATGGCTACCATGATAGGCACGCCTACCAATATGATATTCGTATCTCAGTTTCAGGCCATCTTCCCGAATCAGCCGCAGGTTACGTTTTTACAGTGGTTTATATATGGGGTTCCAACGTCGCTGATGATGCTTTTTGCTTGCTATGGCATCTTGCGCTGGCAGCACAAAATACCTACGTTGGAAAATCCAGCAGAAACGCTGCACATTTTTAAAAGCGAATATGCCTCGTTGGGCAAAATGACCTACGAGGAAAAAATGGTGAGCTTGATTTTTGGCATTACAGCACTGTTGTGGTTTACCCGTGCCGAAGCCAATATTGGCAGATTCAGTTTTCCTGGCTGGGCCAGTTTTTTTGGGGATAACAAAGGCTATTTTCTGGATGGTACGGTGGCTATTGCCATGGCGAGCATATTGTTTTTAATACCTTCCAAAAAAGACAAAAAATCCACATTGATGGATTGGAAAACGGTGCAAAAAATGCCGCTAAGTGTAATACTGTTGTTTGGTGGCGGGTTTGCCTTGGCTGAAGGGTTCGGAGTATCGGGCTTGGCCGATTGGTTGGCTGGCGAAATCTCCTTCCTCACCGCATTACCTGCTTGGGCAATGATTTTTTTGATTTGTGTATTGGTAACCTTGTTGAGTGAGTTTGCCAGCAATGTGGCTACGGTTACGTTGGTGCTGCCCATTTTGGCGGCTATAGCCATTGGGTCGGGCATTAATCCATTATATTTAATGTTGCCTGCTACATTCGCCGCATCGTTGGGCTTTATGCTTCCAGTGGCTACCGCGCCAAACACCATTGTATTCGGTTCGGAAATGATAACTGCCAGAGAAATGGCTCGTGCGGGCTTCTTGTTGGATTTGGCAGGTGCAGTCCTTATTACTGGCACCATGCTTTTGTTCGGGCATTTTGTTTTTGGTTTATAAGCAATGCGAGGGTAGGGGCAATTAAAAAGTCCACCGAAGTGGACCCTAGTATGTTATGTAGCCTAGGCTACTAATAAAGTACTGTTTATGGGTATGAACCTCCTAGGTTATACCAGGCAGTTATGCTTACCTTACAAGCAAGCAACAACTTCGGTAGTAGATTTCTCTACTTGAACTTGCGATTGTTCTTGTGGCATGGTAAAGCTGGTAAAAAATGCTAAAACACATACTGCGGCTCCAATTCTCATCATCTTGTTCATATCTCCGTGTTTTTATTAACTTCTTTTACGCAAAGCATTTGAAAAGGTTACAGGTGCGTTGAAAGATTTTTCAAATAATCTCAAATGATTGGTTTTCAGTTATTTAATTTTGAAAAAAACTGAAAAACTTCTTAAAACCACCAAAATTTGATGCCTATGTTAGCTGAAAAAGCCGGCTGTGCCAGCTCTCTTTAAAGGGTACTTCCCACTTAGTATGTAGGTCGCTGAGGGTTTCAATTAGGTTGTTATACACTAGTGTGTCGGGGGTAATAGCGCCTTGAGCTAAAAAAGCTTCGAACCCTGCTCTATTTGCCGAGTCCACTTCATTGCCAATTTTATAAGCTACATTAAACCGGTCAAAGAAGTCCACACCGTACTTTGCACCTAGCTCTTTTATAAAGTGCACCGAGCTATCAATGGAGCAGCCACTCACGCCCACCTCCCGCTCATCGGCAGCCAGAATAACGAAGCGGTTGTATACCAACTCGCCACCAGCGGCCACTTTTAGCTTGTGTGCTGTCCAGCCGCTTACAAATGCCGCAATATCCCGTTGCACACTTGCTGCTTGGTCGGGCGTAAATACCTTATTGCTTTGGTATACCCACACGCGGCTTGTGGAGGGCAGTTGGGTAAAAAGGTTGGAGTTTGACATGGTATCTCAGCTTGCTATAGGCAAAGTAACGAAAATGCGTTGGGATTGATTCCGAGTAACTGCACTTTTACTTTGCTTGGGGTTTTGTCGTGTACTTTTAATTAATGTTGGAGCGGGTTTGGGTGTTTTGAGGCTCACCCGTTAAGCCTTATTTTAACTAGCATTTTTGAAGTCCAACAGATTGCTCAAGAAGATGCCTCTCAAAATCGGCATGATAAAAGGGGTGGTTAGAACAAACAACAACTAATAACCAATCAACCAATTAACTAATCAACTACCCCAAAGACACAAAGGCCACTCCTTTGGGGAGCGGCCTATAGGTGTATAGTTATAAGTAACTTACTTTACCTTAGCAACCACGGCTTTGAAAGCCTCTGGGTGGTTCATGGCCAAATCGGCCAAAACTTTGCGGTTAAGGTTAAGGTTTGCTACATCCAGCTTGTGGATGAATTGGCTATAGCTCAAACCTTCGGTGCGAACGGCAGCGTTGATACGAGCGATCCACAAAGAGCGGAACTCACGTTTCTTGGCTTTACGGTCACGGTATGCATATACCAAACCTTTTTCAATGGCATTCTTGGCTACTGTCCAAACGTTCTTCCGGCGACCGAAATAACCTTTCGCCAACTTCAACATCCTCTTACGGCGAGCTCGGGAAGCAACGTGATTTACTGACCTAGGCATTTTTTATTGTTTTACTCTTTTCTTAAATCTACAATTCTCTATTTGGCTGTTGTGCTAGGCTTAAGCCATGGCCAACATGCGCTTCACTCGTTGCTCATCAGTAGGGTCCACAATGGCAAATTGACCCAAAGCTTTCTTGCGCTTGTGGCTCTTTTTGGTAAGAATGTGGTTTGTGAAGGCGTGTGCACGCTTTACTTTACCAGAGCCCGTTAACTTGAAACGTTTTTTGGCACTCGAGTTGGTTTTCATTTTAGGCATCGACGTAAAAATTTTGGCAAAGATATGGATAATATTTCTTTCTGTCTATTATTTTTTTGGCTTTGGCGCCAAAAACGCTATCATTCGGCGTCCTTCTAGCTTCGGCATTTGCTCTAGCACTCCCAATTCTGCCAATCGCTCGGCAAATTTCAACAACATCAACTCTCCGCGCTCTTGAAACAAAATACCCCTTCCTTTAAACTGCACGTAGGCTTTAACCTTGGCACCTTCTTTCAAGAAGTTTTCAGCATGCTTGGTTTTGAACTCGAAATCGTGGTCATCAGTGTTCGGTGTAAAACGTACTTCCTTAATCACGGTTTTAGTTGCCTTAGCCTTGATTTCCTTTTCTTTCTTCTTCTTCTCGTACAGAAACTTATTATAGTCTACTATACGGCAAACGGGTGGATCGGCTTTTGGCGATATTTCCACTAAGTCTAATCCCAACTCTTCGGCTAGGTTAAGGGCTTTACGGGTATCAAAAATACCGGGTTCCACATTTTCGCCGACCAAACGCACATTCAAAGCACGGATATCACGGTTCAGGCGGTGTGCTGATTCTTGCTGCTGTGGGCGGCGATCAAAAGGTTTTCTTGGCTTTAACAAATTAGTATTGTTGTTTTTGTTTAACGGTTCAATTGTTTGTTCACTTCATCCTGCACTAGCTTGGCAAATGCTTCAGCACTCATGGTACCTAAATCGCCTTCTCCATGCTTCCTTACCGATACAGTTCCGTTTTCTGCCTCTTGCTCCCCAATGATTAACATATAAGGAACTTTACCAACTTCAGCGTCACGTATCTTCCTGCCGATCTTCTCGTTACGAACATCAACGGAGGTGCGAATATCGCTATTTTTTAGATAATCTGAAACTTTTTCTGCGTACTCGTTGTACTTATCACTTATTGGCAATACGATACCTTGCTCTGGGGTAAGCCAAAGCGGAAAATTGCCGGCACAGTGTTCAATAAGTACAGCCACAAAACGCTCTAGTGAACCGAACGGCGCACGGTGAATCATCACCGGACGATGTTTCATGTTATCACTACCAACATATTCTAGCTCAAATCGTTCCGGAAGGTTGTAATCTACTTGTATAGTGCCTAGTTGCCAACGGCGGCCAATGGCATCGCGAACCATAAAATCGAGCTTAGGGCCATAGAAAGCGGCTTCGCCATATTCTACTACGGTTTCTAGTCCTTTCTCGGCACATGCCTCAATAATCGCGCTTTCTGCTTTCTCCCAGTTTTCGTCGCTACCAATGTATTTACTGCGGTCTTCTTGGTCGCGAAGCGATACTTGAGCGGTATAATTATCAAAACCTAGGGCTTTGAAAACGTAAAGTACAATGTCGATTACCTTAATAAATTCTTCCTTCACCTGGTCGGGACGGCAGAAAATATGCGCATCATCTTGTGTAAAGCCGCGCACGCGGGTAAGGCCGTGCAGCTCGCCACTTTGCTCGTAGCGGTATACGGTGCCAAACTCTGCCAAACGCAACGGTAGGTCGCGGTATGAGCGGGGCTTAGTTTTGTATATCTCGCAGTGGTGCGGGCAGTTCATCGGTTTCAAGAAATACTCTTCGCCCTCTTGTGGGGTTTTGATTGGTTGGAACGAATCTTTGCCGTATTTCTCGTAGTGGCCACTGGTTACATAAAGCTCTTTATGGCCAATGTGCGGGGTAATAACTTGGCTATATCCACCTTTCTTTTGCACCACCTTTAGGAAATCGACCAAGCGCTCGCGCAACTCGGTGCCTTTTGGCAACCACAACGGCAAGCCCAAGCCTACTTTTTGGCTGATGGCGAATAGCTCTAGCTCTTTACCCAATTTACGGTGGTCGCGCTTTTTAGCTTCCTCCAACAATATCAAGTAGTCGCTCAGCTCTTGTGCCTTCGGGAACGTGATGGCATAAATGCGCGTAAGCTGTTTATTTTTCTCGTTGCCACGCCAGTATGCCCCAGCTACGCTAAGTAGCTTTACGGCCTTAATAAAGCCCGTATCGGGTATATGCGGGCCGCGGCATAGGTCGGTAAAGTTTCCTTGGGTGTAAAAAGTGATTTTTCCATCCTCCAAGTCGCGTATCAACTCTAGTTTGTACTGGTCGTCTTTTGCGGTAAAGTAGTCAACTGCATCGGCCTTGCTTACCTCTTTGCGCACAAAAGCGCTTTTTTGGCGGGCAAGCTCTGTCATTTTGTTCTCTATGTCCTTAAACTCGGTTTCTGATAGAGGGGCACGGTCACCCAAATCGATATCGTAATAGAAACCGTTTTCGATTGGCGGGCCAATACCAAATTTAGTACCTGGGTATAATGCTTCCAGCGCTTCGGCCATTAAGTGCGCCGAAGAATGCCAAAGGGTGTTTTTACCTTCTTTGTCGTTCCAAGTTAATAGGCGCAACTTGGTGGCTTCTGGTAGTGCACGGGTGGCATCCCACACTTCTCCATTTACTTCTGCGGCCAACACGTTGCGGGCTAAACCTTCGCTTATACTTTTGGCTACATCAAGCGCGGTAGCACCGTTATCGTAATCCCTAACGCTGCCGTCAGGTAAGGTTACTTTTATCATTTCTTCAATTTCTTTAGTCTGTCAAAACCATTCAGGGCATTGGTGTGCAGGGCATCAATGCGCAAAGTTTGGTCGTAATAATACTCCGCATTTTTGATATCGCCAATACTTTCAGCAATCAAACCTCGCATGTAATAGGCATCGGTATAATCGGGCTTTATACTGATGGCTATTTTAAAACTTCCATCGGCTTTATCAAAGCTATCCATTTGAAAGTAAACCCAACCCATACCGTAATGTGCGTTTTCGTATTGCGGCGATTCTTTAATCATTAGCCTGTATTCTTCCAGCGCCTCGTTATATTTTTTTTGTTCTTGCAGGGCAAGGGCAAGAGCATAGCGCAAATCATTGTCTCGTGGCGATAATTTAACAGCATTGCGGAAATATTGTATCGCTAATGGATTCTTTTTCTGTTTATAAATATACCCTAGTTCTTCATAGGCTTCCAAAAACTCTGGGTCTTGCTCAACAGTAGTTTGCAGGTTGCTTATGGCTTTGGCGGTATCTTTTATCTCTAGAAAAATTAAAGCTTTTTGGAAGTAAGCACCAGCATAACCGGGGTCAAGTTTCAGTGCAGCATCGGCACTTTTTATGCTTTTGTCGCGCTCGCTGTTGTAAAAATAATAGCGGCTAAGCACCAACAATATTTCTTTGTTTTGGGGCAATACCTGGGTACCGGTCTCCAGCGATTTGATGGCGCGTATAATGTCGCGTTTAGCAAAGTACAAATCGGCTTGTAGCAGATATATTTTGGGCATGGTTTTATCCAGCAACAAAGCCGTATCCAAGTCGGCCAATGCGGCATCGTTATTCACCAATTTAAAGTGTATTAAGGCCCTATCAATGTAAGCTTGGGCACTATCGGGGTTTTGCTGTATACGCAAGGTTGCTGCTACCAGTGCCGGGTTTTCCACTATTTCGGGTACCGTTTCGGCAGGGGCAGGGGGTACGGGCTTATCGCCTTCGCAACTCGCAAGCAGCAAGCAGCAAGGCAAGGCAATAATTAGGCTATATTTTATTACAGATGATAACATGGTATGCAAAGTTAGGGTATTTAGACACAAGACCTAAACCGCTAGACACAAGAATTTTAATACTTGTTGCATAGGCTATTACATCTAAGGGAAATAGCAGACAAAAAAGCCATAACTACTTGGTAGCTATGGCCTTTAGAGATTGTTTTTGAATATACCTAGCTGCATTAATCAAATGCGCTAATTAATACCCCAATATTTTCAGCATCGCCTCTGGGTTTTGCTCTTGCGAGAAAACTTCTTTGGTTAAGTTGCCATGTTCGTCTCTGTTAATCAGTAATACTTTTGGTGCGGGTATCAAGCAGTGCTTGGTGCCGCCGTAGCCGCTAATGCTCTCTTGGTAAGCGCCCGTGTGGAAGAAACCAATGTATAAAGGTTCTTTTTCGTCGAGCTCGGGTAAGAAAACCTGGTGTTGGTGGGTTTCGCTGTTGTAGTAGTCGCCAATATCGCAGCTAAGGCCGCCAATGTTCACCTTTTGGTAGTCCTGCTCCCACTTGTTAAGCGGTAGTAGTATAAAGCGCTGGCTCATACCCCAAATGTCGGGTAGGGTAGTCATAAGGCTACCATCAATCATATACCAATCTTCAATGTCGTTTTGGCGTTTTTCGTTGAGCACGCTAAAAATGGTTGCGCCACTCTCGCCAACGGTAAACGAGCCAAACTCGGTAAAGATGTGCGGAACGGGCACTTCGCTGCTATCGCATTGTGTTTTAATGGCTTTTACCACCTCGCGCAGCATATACTCATAGTCGTAGTCAGAGTGCAGCCCGTGGCGAATAGGCAAACCGCCGCCAATATTGATGTATTCAAGGCTAGGGCAAATTTTCTTTAGGGCGATATATACTTTAATCGCCTTGTTCAGTTCGCTCCAGTAGTAGGTGGTATCTTTTATGCCGGTATTGATAAAGAAGTGGAGCATCTTAAGCTCGAACTTCGGGTTATTCTCTATGTTCTGTTTATAGAAATCAATTATATCGCTATACCTTATGCCAAGGCGCGAGGTATAGAACTCATATTTAGGTTCTTCGTCGGCTGCTATTCGAATGCCAATTTTCATTTGGCCATCCAAATGCTGTTGGTAGTAGTTTATCTCCGGTTTGTTGTCCAAAACGGGAATAATATTGTTAAAGCCGTTTTTATGCAGACGCAAAATGTTTGCTTTGTACTGATCGGTTTTAAAACCGTTGCAAATGATAAATTGGCTGGTATTTACTTTGCCTTTGGCCACTAGGTTCTCCACCAAATTAATATCAAATGCAGATGAGGTTTCTAAGTGAATATCGTTTTTTAAAGCCTCCTCAACTACAAACGAAAAGTGCGATGCCTTGGTACAATAGGAGTAGAAATACTGCCCATCGTAATTATTTTCCTTTATGGCTTCGTTGAATATGCGCTTGGCCTTTTGTATCTGCGAACTTATCTTAGGAAGGTAGCTAATCCTGAGCGGAGTGCCATATTCTCTTACTAAATCCATTAATGGAACGCCGTTGAAATCTAGCTGTCCGTCTTTTACATCAAACCCTTCCTGCGGAAAGTAAAAGGTTTGTTCAATAAGGTCAATATAGCGGTTCTTCATCAGGCCTTGGGCAATGGGTTTTAAGTGAAAAATTTAGGTGTAAAGGTAACAACTTTGAATATCTCGCAGCCAAATAGAGCGGTTAATGTACATTACTTAACACACTTTAAGGGTAATGACCCAACAAACCACGCAACTTAGTTGTCGCAACGAAATGTTGACAGGTCCTTTACTTAAGGTTTCTTAGGGTCAATGCGTATATCCTCTGGGGTAATCGACTCCAAATTGAACGTTTCGGAGAGGATTTTAAATGTGGTACGGCGATTAAGTTGATACTCTTCTTCAGTACATTCTACACCGTCAACACACTTGTTAATGGGTTTGCTTTCACCATATCCTACCGCTTTTAAGCGTTGCGCAGGTATGCCTTTACTTACTAGGTACTTTACAACAGAGGCTGCGCGCCCTTGCGAAAGGATAATATTGTATTCGGTACTACCTCTTGAGTCGGTATGGGCGCCTATTTCTACAACTATAGTTGGGTTTTCGGCAAATAGCGAATATAGGGTATCCAACACTGGAAACGACTCGGGCCTTAGGGTGGTTTTGTCGTAATCGTAGTAAATGTTTGGTATCACTATCTCCCTGTCTTGGTATATGCGTTCTACAATCAACCTCACCTTAACTGGTATGGTTATGTTCTTCAGGTCGCGCAGGCCTTTGGTACTAAAGTTGGCGGATTGTTTCAAGAAACCTTCTTTTTCGCCGCTAACATAATAGTCGCTTTCTTTCACCAAATCGCAACCAAAGCGTCCAAACTTATCAGAACTTATGTTTGCCACTATAGGAAAACCAGGGCCATATTTTTTAACGGTTATGTTGGCTTCGTTTACGGGCTGAAAGTCGATAACCTTGCTGTTAGGGTCGCTTGGGTCAGCAAATATTTTCTCTAGTATCACCCCTTCTAGCACAAATAGGTTCTCGTTGCTAAGTTGGAACATGTATATATCGTCTTTGCCTGCACCACCAGGACGGTTGCTACTAAAAAAACCGCTCATACGCACCGGGTCGTTGGCGTCTTTTGGTTTAGCTTTGGTAAGCCATAGGCCATAATCGTCGGCACCCGAGTTAATAGGAATTTTCAGGTTTTCGGGCTTGCTCCAAACTCCGCCACTCGCAGGTGCCGAGAATATATCCAACCCACCAAGGCCATCGTGTCCGTCGCTACTAAAGTATAAGGTGCCTGTTTCGTCAATAAATGGGAATACCTCGTTACCTGGAGTATTAATATCTACACCTAGGTTTTTAGGGCTGGTCCAAGTACCAGCTTGCAAAAAGGTAATGTAAAGGTCTTTACCGCCATAACCACCAGGTGCCTCGGCAGCAAAAAGCAAGTATTTGCCATCTTTGCTCAAAAACGGGTGCCCTACATTAAAGGTATCGGCATCAAATAGTTTAATCTTTTCAGGCGAACTCCATCCGCCCAATGATTGCAGGCGGCTTACGAAAATGGCACAATAGTCGTCTTTGTCTTTACCTTGTGAGCCACAGCGAGTAAAATATACTTCGTTTCCATCGCGGCTAAAGGTTATGGTGCCTTCGTTAACCCCACTATTTAGCTCTGGCGAATAATTTACCACGCCGCTAAAGCTACCATTGGTTTGCTTTTTGGTAAGGTACAAATCACTGTATTTTTCGCCAGTCCAGCCATACGTGTCATTACCAGTTGCATCAATCCGGTCAGAGGTAAACACCAAATCGCCGCTAGGTAATACTACCGGTGCGTATTCGCTACCATTGCTATTGATGGCTGTGAGGTTTTGTAAATCGAGGCTTACCCGTTCTTTAATCCATTTCAATGCGAGGTTGCACGATTTTATTTGTTCAAACGCTTTTTCTTTGCTAAAAGGCTCCAAGCGTGCAAAATTGGTAAATTGCTCAATGGCTAATTTGTACTTTTCGTTGGCTTTAAGGGTAATGGCATAGTTGTAGGTAGCTATGGCATCATAGCCTTGCTTAATGGCTTCGGCATACCAGCCTTCAGCATCCTTGGTGTTGCCGCTTAATCGGTAGCTCTCGGCTACGTAAAAGGCTTTTTCGCCCCTAAGTAGCGGCACTTGCTGCTCTTTGTATTCGTTTTTAAGCTGTGGTATGGCTAGGGTGTAGTTTTTTTCTTCGTACAAGGTCATGCCGTTTTTGACCTTGCCGCTGCCACCGCATGAGGCTAGTAAAACCATTATTGAAACGGCTAGTAAGTACAGATATATTGAACGTGCTCTCATTTATCTTATCGTGGCTATGGGCTTAACTGCCTTTATGGAACAACGCCATATTGCTGCGTCAAGTTGTTTCAAATTTAACAATATTATTGCAGTTGATAACCAATTCGGGTCCATTTGGTATAACCATAATATTTGCTAATTATTTTCAAATAGAATAGATTAGCAAAAAGAACAAGTATGCGAGCAGTATTTATCACCCTTAGCCTAATATTGGCAACAGTAACAATGTGCGATGCCCAAACTTATGTTTATGCTAGTGAGCGTGAATATTGTGCCTATAATCCCGCAACTGAGGAGTTTGATAAGTGCGAGAGCTGGGAAGACCACAGCTTGTTTGTGATAAATGATCGTGAAACCAGTTTCCAACATTTTACCGATGACGTAAACTCTTTGTACCAGATTGATAGCAAGGAGTACAATGAAGATATGGAAATGAACTTATGGTACGTTACCAGCAATGCTGGTAACAAATATACCTATGTTGTGAATTTGGAAAATAAGGCCATTGCTGCCCTTTACGATAATGGCGACGAGAGTTTCATCGTTACCTTTACAATAAGCAAATATTGGAAGTAAACACCCAAACTGGTTGTTTACATAATCTCTTGTACGGTTTGCTTTTGATCTCTAAAATCGAAAGTCTCGCCTTTCTTTTTTCCGTCCATGGCTTGGTATAAAGGCGATTCTGTTGAAATAGTGAAGAATGTTTTTCCTTCAACTATTACCTTACCTACACTTACCCCTATCAACACGTTTGTTTTGTCGGTCATTACCAAAGCACCGTGTTTTACAGTGCTGTTCACTTGGTTTGGGTCAATAAGTTTTAGCATAGCATATGCTGCGCTGGCTTGGTCTAGCTGGCGAGAGTACATAGCTAAATCGGCGTGCAATTGCTCGCGCATCGACTCTGAGTCATCGGTGCTGCTACCCGAAGTATCTTCGTTGGCGCTTTCTTGAACCTGTTGCACGGTTTCTTTAAGTCTCTTTATGCTCTCTTGCTGTTGCAGTAGGCTTGCTTGTAATACTTGTTCTTTCAGCTTCATAGTGGGTATAATCGGGACTGCAAAATTATCGAAAATCGCCGTTATTTAATCAGGCACCCCACATAATTGCAATAAAAAACCCTCTTACCTTGGCAAGAGGGTTGAAAATTAACGTTATAAAGTATAACCTAAGCTAGCTTATAGTTAGTAAAAAGGCTTTGATAATGAAGGCCGAATGTGCGAATAACCCATGTTTGTAGTTCTTGCCTATCGTTGGGCATCAACATTTTTAGGGCCTTTAACAATTCTTTCTCAAACAACTTGCTGTCGAAACTAACCTTTTCCAGTATCGTCTTACTGTATTCAAGCATTGAAGTGGCCATAGCTTGATAATTTTTAGTGGTGAAACAATCAAGTGTTTTAAAGTAACTAAAAACTTACGAGACGCCCAAATTCGTTGAGCACTTTTCTCGCCGGTTCAATACTCCCTAACACCCAGTTGATTTGGTGGTAATTTACCCAATCATTTCAACTGTTACACCGATAAAACGAATTGCTTAGGCAGATGTTTTGCGAAGAAAGATTTTTAACACCTTTTTAACGAGCATTAACGTTTTTGCAAAACTTTACATACGCTCTGGTACATCAATTCCCAGCAGTTTAAAGGCACCTGCCAACACTTTGGCAGTAAGATAAGCAAGGCCTAAGCGTAGGTGCTTAGCTTCCGGGGTTTCGGCATTTGCTATGCTATGGTCAACGTAAAACTTATTGAAGGTTTTCGCCAAGTTGTATGTATAGCTTGCTACGACCGATGGGTCGAAATTGCGCGCCGATTCTTGAATAACAGCAGGGTATTGGTATAACTCAATCAACACTTCCTTCTCTAAATGCGAAAGCGCATATTTGGCAGGCAGCTCAATTTTTATATCACCCACCTTGGTTTTGATGGATTGGATTCGGGCATAACTGTATTGTACAAATGGCCCCGTTTGGCCTTGTAGGTCAATTGATTCCTCTGGATTAAACAGCATTTTCTTTTTAGGGTCAACGCGCAGCATAAAGTATTTCAAGGCACCCATACCAATAGTTCGGAACAGCTCTTCAGCCTCTTTGCTTTCTGGGTTCTCCAGTTTACCTAGTTCCAAGGTTTGTGCTTTAGCAGCTGCTACCATTTCTCGTATCAGGTCGTCCGCATCTACTACATTACCTTCCCTCGACTTCATACGGCCATGTGGCAGCTCTACCAAACCATACGACAAGTGGTATATGCCTGCAGCATAGGGTTTGCCCAGCTTCTCTAAAGTAAGTTGCAGTACTTTAAAGTGATAGTTTTGCTCATCGGCTACCACGTAAACGTTTCGATCCATATGGTAATGGTTGTAGCGCAAATCGGCAGTGCCTAGGTCTTGCGTAAGGTATACTGACGTGCCATCGCTGCGCAAAAGCACTTTTTGGTCTAGTCCTTTATCGGTTAGATCAATCCAAATAGAGCCATCCTCTTTTTTAAAGAAAACGCCACTAGCTAAACCTTCCAACACCAAATCGCGACCCAATAGGTAGGTTTCCGACTCAAAATAGTCACGGTCAAAATCGACGCCCATTTTATCAAAAGTAATTTGGAAACCAGCATATACCCAGTCGTTCATCTGTTTCCAAAGTGCAATGGTTTCAGCATCTCCAGCTTCCCATTTCAAGAGCATGGCTTGCACCTCAAGTTGGATGGGGGCTTTCTTTTTGGCTTCATCTTCTGTTAGGCCTTCGGCTTTTAGTTGCTCAACCTGCTCTTTATATTTCTTATCGAAAACCACATAGTACTTGCCTACAAGGTGGTCACCTTTTATGCCACTGCTTTCTGGTGTTTCGCCGTTGCCAAACTGCTGCCAAGCTAGCATCGATTTGCAAATGGCAATTCCCCGGTCGTTGTAGATATTAACCTTACTTACCTCATTACCGGCAAACTCTAATATAGAGGCCACAGAATAGCCCAACAGCATATTACGGATGTGCCCCAGGTGCAAGGGCTTATTGGTGTTAGGGCCACAGTACTCTACAGTTATTTTCTGGTTGGTAGGTGTACCTTTGCCATACTCGTTGTTGTGCAAGGCGCTGCCAAGGGTTTCTATCCAAAAGCTATCGGTTAGGCTCAGGTTCAAGAAGCCTTTGATAACATTGAAGTCGGATACCTGCGGCACATTGGCCTGCAAATAAGCTCCTAGGTCGTTGGCTGTCTCTTCGGGTTTCTTTTTCGATACGCGCAATAGCGGGAAAACCACAACGGTATAGTCACCAGTTTGTTCTTTGTTGGTGCGCTCTACAGCAATGCTGGCAGCCTCTATATCGGCATTATACAATTCCTTTACGGCTGCTGCACAAGCTGTGCGTATCTGTTGTTCAATATTAATGATCATTGTTGTGTTGGTATCAGGTAGTGAGTATCAAGTGTCAAGTATCTTTTCGTTTATCTAAGATCTGATATCTGTCTTGTGTTAAAGTTTTAGGCACAAAGTTATGCCTTTAGATGCAAGATGTAATCCTATAAAGGTGAAAGTGTTTGAGAGGGAGGCTTTGCGCCATGGACCATCGACCATGGACCATCGACCAAACTTATCGTCGCCTGCCCAGCTCGAAGCTTAGGTAAGCATTCATGAAAAACGGCCTTTGTGGCTGATTGATCATGATGGGGATGTTCTTGTAGTAAATATCGGCAGCTACCCCAACTTCCATGGCAGTAATAAACGCATCTCTAGAGCCCCACTCAAAATTTAGACCCAACTTAATAAATGCGCCAGGTACGGGTTGCAGTTGCTTAAAACCTTTACTATATCTTGATGCACCGATAATTTCGTACCAGTTCAAAAATTTCTGGGCATTGCCGTTTTCCGGGTCATCATTATAGCGTTCACTTTTGGCCTCAACAATAAAGGTTGAGTCGTTTACCTGGGTAATGTATGCCAAATCGAGGTAATATGGTTTCAAGAAACCCAGCGATATACCGCCCATATAAACCAAAGCCAAGTTTACGCCGTTCTTTTTGGCTTTCTCAGCAATGTTTTTTTTGTATCCAAAAGCCGCGCGGAGCGTGAAAAATTCGTTTTGCTTGCCATAGTAAAAATCGCGGGGCGAATCGAATCCGGAAATGGCGAGGTTGAAATCGGCACTTTGTTTTTTCTCCTTCGGGTGGCGAATGTCGGAGAACTCAACCATCCACAAACGAGTTTTGTGTATGTTGATGATTTTGCCGGTGTTCATGTAAAAGCCCCAACCGTTAGAGGCTATTTTGCCGCCAAAAGTCATCTCCTTGTTGTAAATGATGCCTTTTTTCTCAATCTGCTTTTTCACCTTACGCTGCTGGGCATAGGCGGCAGTGGTGCTTAAAAGCATCAGCATCAAGAAGAAAGTTGAAATCCGCATCAAAGGTTTATACATGTGGCAACCCAAAATAGTTCTTAAATTTATCAAAAATTTAACACACTGACCATGACAGCTGAAATAATTTACGAAGGTGGCCTGCGCACTCGTGCCGTTCATACCCAATCGAGCTACGAAATTGTAACCGACGCCCCTACTGATAATCATGGCCAAGGTGCTGCTTTTTCGCCTACCGATTTGGTGGCTACTGCCCTAGGTAGTTGCATGCTTACTCTTATGGGCATTTACGCCAACAACCACAACCTAGCCATTGAAGGCACAAGGGTAACTATACAAAAAGTAATGGCCACCGACCCACGCCGCATTAGCGAAGTGCAGGTGCGCATGTTTATACCTGCAGGAACGCTTACAGATATAGAACGCAAAAAACTGGAAAACGTTGCGTTCACGTGCCCAGTTGCCAAAAGCCTGCATCCGGATATTAAGCAAGATGTGGCATTTGAGTACATTTAGGCTGAGGTCAATTGGCAAGGATTCAGCTTACTTTTTATCGAACCAATCAATTACGGTCTTTTTCTTGCCTATGTTGTGGGGGATGGTGTAAATATTTAGTTCATCGAGTCCAACTAAGCGCACGCCACCGCCATTGCGAAAGTTGTTTCCATCGGCTACGTAAAATTGTTTGCTCACGGTCTTTTTGAGTGTAAACTTTTTGGTCTCGTTGCTAAAGGATACTTCAAACAAATCAACAAAGTTGCCATCCTTGCTACGGAAAAATGCCATCATGTATATCTTGCCATCAGCACCCGTAAACAGGTTTATGCCTTGGTAGCTTGGCCACAATTTATTTATCCATTCATCCTTTTCGCCTTTAGTGGGTATGTACGTTTGTATCAGTTCAAATTTGCATTTAGGGTCACTTAGTGACTTGGCATTGCTCCAGTAAAAATCGATGGTATTGGCATCCCAAGTAGCCACTGCAAGTAGGTGCTGTGTGTCGAAAAACGTGATACCTACCGCGCCTGCGGTTTTGGTTTTAAACTCCCCACTGCGATCGATGGTAATAGCTGGAGTTACATCGCTTGTGCCTGGGTTGCTAATATTGTAAAACAATATTTTAGAACTGTTTTTATCTAAATTATCCTCAACGCCCACCACCAAAAAATCGCCGATAACCTGAAATCCACCAGCATGGTCAAGTGGCGTATTCATCAGCACATTGTAGCGCACCACTTTTTGCACCGTATCGTTAATGTCAATCATGGCGTAATAGGCGCTGCTATCGCTGCTGCCCGTTACTATCATATACTCGGTGGTGCCATTGGTGTAGTATTGCACCCCTTGCAAATGGCCGCCCTCGTTGCGAATGGTAAAATCGGGGTTTTTAAACGGCACTTTGGTGCGTTCAACTTTTACGTTCTCAAATGCCTTGGGTATATCGGTAGTAGCAGGGTTTTTATCGTTGTTTTGTGCCATTGTCAAAATAGACGGCAGCATCAATCCAAGGAATAGGGCAACTCTTAGCATTCGTATTTTTTTATAAAAATAGGCAAAGGGTAGGGGATAGACAATTATACCCCAATACCCACTGGTAACATAGCCATAGGTAAGGCCTCAGCCTGTTGCCTAATCTCGCGCAAGGCGGTAGTTTCCCATAAGTTGCCCTTCCTTAACGAGCCAATAGCAAACAATCCCCTCTGGGTATTTCCATTGCTATTAATCAACTCACCATTTACATTAGTATTCAATCCCATTTGTAGTGTGCCCGTAGTTGCATAGCCACTTTGTAAAAGTTGCTCAAGCATCGGGTCGCCGCTGCGGGTCAGGTCAGTTACAGGGCCAGTACAGTTAATTATAAGGTCTGTTTCAAAGGTCACACTAGCTTGTGTATGCCTTGGGCGATAGTTAACAATGGTTTTCTCATCATTACCGTTGATAATATTTGTAATGCGGCCCTTCAACAATTGCAAACTGCCAGTCTCGATAAGGTTTTGCACTAATTGGTGCGAAAACGCAGGCACTCGGTGTCGATGTATTTCCCAAAATGGCTGCAAATGGCGCATAAAGCATTGCTTTTCGTCATCAGATAATGTTTGCCACAAGGTTGGTATCTCGGGTCGAATGTTATGGAAAATAGTGCGCCAACCGCTGCCTTGTGCTTCCGCTTCTTTAGCTAATTCACGAAAAGCTTTTAACAATTCGTATGTAGACTCTTTAGGACCTAAAGTAAGGTGGTTGTGCGGTTCAGGTATTTCTGGAAGCGGTATTAACCCGTGGCGCGATAGTACCCGTATAGTGCCATGATAACCTTGTTTATCCAGTTCAATTATGGTATCAACCATGCTCAAACCGCTGCCAACAATTAGTACTTGTTTGCTCGAATCAATCTTTGGTAATCCTTCCCAAGAATGTATTATGGGCAGTTCCAAATTGCGAGAATTTGGTGGCAAAAAGATGGCTCTTTGCGGCGGCACGTTACCTGATGCCAATATTACTTGGTGGTATGTTGTTATTTTGCTGGTACTCGCTAAAATATACCCTTCATTGCTTGGGGTAATCGACAATACCTTGGCCACAATCACTTCCAGTTCATGATTGCCACTACATGCAGCAACTGTTTTTTGAAAAATGTCTGTTAGATAATCCCCAAAAATTTTTCTTGGCACATAATCTTCCATTTCTGCGCCATAAATGCAGGCTTTGAGGCGGTTTTCATTTTCGTGTAGCCACTGGTAAAAATGGTTGGGCTCTTGACTAAAAAGGCTCATTCGGCTTATAGGCACATTCAATGGCTGGTGCACATTGTTTTCGCGGTAAGCTGCTCCTCGGTTTAGTTGTGCAGGTTCTTGCTCGTATAAATCAATGCTAACAGGAGTATGTTGCTGCCTTAATAAGTTGATGGCCGTTAGGGTGCCGCTCAATCCGCTGCCTATTATTGCTATTTTGGTAAGTGCCATAATACTGTTTGTTGAAACAAAAGTACTAAAAGTCTATAAGCCTAATAGGGTAATTGAAGACATTTGTATTTTTTTGATAAATTTCTTTCATTTATTGCTTGTCTACACCGGTTAAAAAGGCGATTAGGTAACGGTGAGTAGGTTAAATATCTTTACCAGACACAATCTGCCTGCAGGCAGGGACACAAGACACAGTTCGGACATGAGATGACAGATAAAAAAACAGTTAACCAATAACCAATCAACCAATAACCAGTAACCAATCAACCAAAATGTACCACGGAACCCTCGTTTTTGCCACTGGCAATACCAATAAAGTAAAAGAAGTACAAGCCTTGGTGGGCAGCGATGTGGCTGTTAAGAGCCTGCACGACCTAGGCTACTTTAACGAGCTAAGTGAAACGCACGATACCCTTGAGGGCAATGCACTAGAAAAGGCACAGTTTATTTTTGAGAAATTCGGTGAGAATTGCTTTAGCGAGGATACTGGTTTAGAAGTGGAAGCATTAAACGGTGAGCCAGGGGTATATTCGGCCCGATATGCCGGACCAGATAAAGGTGCCGAAGACAATATGGCCTTGCTTTTAGAAAAACTAAAAGGCCAAACCAACCGAAAAGCACGTTTCCGTACCGTAATTTCTTTGATCATTGACGGTAAAGAATTCCGCTTCGAAGGGATAGTAGAAGGGCAGATTTTAGAAGCCCGAAAAGGTACAGCTGGCTTCGGTTACGACCCCATTTTTCAACCCACCGGTTATGACCGTTCTTTTGCTGAAATGAGCTTAGCAGAGAAGGCGCCAATTAGCCATCGTGGGAAGGCGGTTTCGCAGTTATTAGAATTTCTGAAATTTTTTTAGTATTTTAAAAGGAAACTATTGCGAAAGACAAAGTTTCTTTGTAATATTAAAGCATAATCATTCCTTCTCATGAAATTCGGGTTCATCGGCTCCTATTCTGAAGATCAAATCATCAACGGATGCGTTGTTGGAGATCGCACAGCGCAGCAAACGCTGTATAGCCGCTATTCACCGAAAATGTTTGCCATTTGCCTTCGTTATGCTAAAGATTACCACAGCGCCGAAGACATTTTGCAGGAGGGTTTTATCAAGGTTTTTAGGTACATTTCAAACTTTCGCCGCGAGGGTTCTTTCGAGGGTTGGATGCGCCGCATTTTTGTTAATACAGCCATTGAGCACCTGCGCAAAGCAGTAAGTCTTTATTCCATTGTGGATGATGAGGACAAGCCAATGGATATATTGGACGAGAGCGCCTTTGATGCATTGGATTACCAAGATTTGCTTAACATGGTACAGAGCCTTTCGCCAGGCTACCGAACCGTTTTCAACCTTTATGTGGTTGAAGGTTATAGCCACAAGGAGATTGCCAAATTGTTGAATATCAGTGAGGGTACCTCAAAATCGCAACTGGCCCGTGCCCGCATGATTCTACAAAAGAAAGTCGAATCTTCGCAACGCTTGCCTTTAGAAGGCACTTCAGATTGGGGCTAATACAAGCACCATTTTCACTATTTTTATTTAATACGTATCATCCCGTCTCGCCTCCTGCGAGATTCGCGAGTGATTTTCTAGCAGTATAGCGTTAAAGTATCCATTGTACTAAACTTGGGTCCTGCAAGTTTTTTGCCGCAACCCAATTCACCAATAACCAATCAACCAATAACCAATATACCAAGCACTCTTTGAAGTTCGCTACCTTTACACCATGAAATTCCCGAAAATAACCAACGATGCCCTTGGGCGTATGGATGTAGCCACATACAAAGCCGCGCCCAAAACCCCGCTGGTAATTGTGCTTGATAATATACGCAGCCACAACAATGTGGGCTCGGTGTTTCGCACAGCAGATGCCTTTAGGGCACAGGCTATTTACCTTTGTGGCTACACCGACAAACCACCTCACCGCGACATACATAAAACCGCCCTTGGCGCCACCGAGAGCGTTGATTGGCAATATTTTGAAACAACAGCCGTAGCATTAGCGGCGCTTAAGGCCGATGGCTACCATATATGGGCTATTGAGCAAGCCGAAGGCCGAACAATGCTCAATGAATTGAACCTATCCACCGGGGGCAAGCATGCCGTTGTATTTGGCAATGAGGTAAATGGCGTTGATGATGAAGTAATGGCTATGGTAGATGGTGTAATAGAAATACCCCAATTCGGCACCAAACACTCTTTGAATATATCGGTAAGTGCCGGCATTGTTATCTGGGAGTTTTGGCGGCAATTGGGGATTGGTTAATCAGTTATTAGTTATTGGTTGACTGGTAATGTGTGCTGTGCTGAAAACGCAACGTTACCATAGCTTGTTGGAAGCAAGTTACCGTCTTATTGGCGTCCCCGCCTAAAGCGGGATAGGCTAAAGGCGCTGCGTCCGTTTCATCCTCGTCAAAATAAGATGGGGACGAGTGGGGGGTGATTCGTGAGACTGCTGCTCTAGCGTGTCATGGTGAGCGGAGCCGAACCATCCGTAATATGTACAAATAATAAGTACAAATTATTATAGCCTTATTACAACTACAAATAATAGTGTTTTG
>CAIOSU010000240.1 GCA_903861055.1 uncultured bacterium | reverse complement strand
GAGCGGGTTGAGATTTGGCAGAAAGTGCTTACAGGCGAATACTCTATAATATTGGGTGCGCGCTCGGCGGTGTTTTTACCTTTCCAGCAACTGGGGTTGGTGATAGTGGACGAAGAGCACGAAAACTCTTACAAACAATACGACCCTGCACCGCGTTACCACGGTAGAGATGCGGCTATATTTTTGGCCTACCTGCACAAGTGCAAAACGTTACTGGGTACTGCTACCCCGTCGTTGGAGAGTTATTTCAATGGGCGGCATGGCAAGTATGCCTACATCCGCTTACTGGAAAGGCATGGAGGCACGCCCTTGCCCGAAATACGGATAGTGGATGTAAAAGACCTCACGAAGCGCAAGGCCATGAAATCGCACTTTTCACCGGTGCTATTGGAGCAAATGAAGCAGAGCTTTGACCACAACGGGCAAGTAATTCTCTTCCAAAATAAACGGGGATTTGCACCATACCTAATGTGCGTAAACTGCAGTTGGATACCGAAGTGCCGCAACTGCGATGTAAGCCTTACCTACCACAAGCACAGCGAAACGTTGCGGTGCCACTATTGTGGCTACGGCCGAGAGTTGCCGCCCAAATGCGAAAACTGTGGACAGGTGCACATCCGTATTTTTGGTTTCGGTACCGAGAAGATAGAGGAGGAGCTACCCATCTTTTTCCCGACCATTAGGGTAGCCCGGTTTGATTTGGACAGTACCCGTGGCAAAGAAGGCCACAACAAGATTATAGACCAGTTTCAAAACCGTGAGTTGGATGTGCTAGTAGGCACGCAAATGGTAACCAAGGGCCTTGACTTTGGCGATGTAAACCTAGTGGGTATATTGAGCGCCGACCAACTTTTGTCGTTTCCCGATTTTCGTTCGCATGAGCGGGCGTTTCAGCTCATGGAGCAGGTGAGTGGACGAGCTGGTAGAAGGGATAAACAAGGCTTGGTGCTGATACAAGCCATGGACCCCGAGCACCCTGTGGTATTGGCCGTTAAAAACGGTACTTGGGAGCAGCTATACGAAGAAGAACTGAAGGTGCGCCAGGCATTCCACTACCCGCCTTACACCCGCTTGATTGAAATAACGGTAAAGCATATTGACCGTGCCCTTACCCAAGAGGCCGCCCAGTGGCTTAAGGGTTTACTGCGTCCGCAAGTGAGCAGCCTTATTATGGGTCCGGTAGCACCGTTAATCAGCAGGGTAAAAAACCAATACTTACAAAGCATCCTCATCAAAATACCGAAAGACAGCAAAATGCTGCCTGCCGATAAAAAAGCCATTGTAACCGCCCTTGAACAACTAAATCAGCACAAGGAATACAAGAAGGTGACGGTAGTGGTGAATGTGGATCCGTGATAGTCGACCGTCGACAGTCCACTGTCCACGGTGGAAATGGTTGAAGGTAAACGGATTTATCCTATTCCTATTTTTAATTTCCCGTTGCGAACTTTGCGTATTATTTTGTGCAAGTTGCGGTTAAATTAACACTGCCTAAAACACCTTCTATGGACCATCGACTATCGACCATGGACCCAAAAGGAACATTCCCTGCACAACCTTTGTTATCCTTTTGTACCTTTGAAGGGAGATAAGACCATTATGCTTTTTATATCAGACGCTGCCAAATCGCAAATAGACAGAATAAAGGTAAAGGATAGCCTTACCGACCAGCACTTTATCCGCGTAAGCGTATTGGCAGGTGGTTGCTCGGGCTTTACCTACGATATGAAGTTTGACAACGAGCCCAAGCCCGACGACCAAGTGTTTGAAGACAAGGGCATCAAACTGGTTACCGACCTCAAGAGTTTCCTTTACGTGTTCAACACCACCCTCGATTTCAGTGATGGGTTGGAAGGCAAAGGTTTTTACTTCGTAAACCCCAACGCCAGTCGCACCTGCGCCTGTGGCGAGAGTTTTGCGGTGTAAGCATACCGAAGTATTCCTTTTTTGTTACATCATTCTTTGCCCTCGGTACAATATTCGTATATTAGTACAATAGCTGAATATTTATGGAATTTGACCTAAACGGACAGGACCACATTACCCTTGATAGATTATTGAAACACCTCGGCCTAGTAGAAACGGGAGGCGAGGCCCACATCCGTATTATTGACGGTGAGGTAGCCGTAAACGGCACTACCGAATGGCAAAAGCGCAAAAAGCTGCGAATTGGCGATGTGGTGCAGTACAATGGGCACGAAGTGCGTATTAAGTAACTGGTTGACAGGTTAATTGGTTTATTAGTTAACTAGTTGATTGGTTATTAGTTATTAGGGCGGTTTATGATAAAAAATAATTCAATTGCGAATCAACCAATAAACCAATATCATATCAACCCATAACCAACCCTCCCATGAGTTTTCGCCTATTGCTCAGTATTATATTTACACTATTTATTGGCCTTCAATTGTCCGCCCAATGTATCAGCAATAGCGAGTGGATGCAAATAATACCTAGCAAAACGTTGCCAGCTGAGGTGGAGCGCAGGCACGCCAACAACAACCTCGATTTGGTTGCTTTCGAGGGCCGTTATTTTGTGGGCATACGCGTTGCACCCAGCCACTTTGCCTCTAAAAAGGCGCGCATGTATGTGCTAAGCACCACCGATTTTGCAACCTGGAAACTGGAGCAAAGCATAAACCTGCAAACCGATGTGCGCGAACCGCGCTTTTACCAGCGAAACGATACCTTGTTTTTTACCTACTTTAAGTTGGGTACCAATATGTTTAAGTTTCAGCCGCAGGGCATATACCAAATGCACTATAATAAAAACAGTTGGTCAGCGGCAAAGGAGCTGAATATACCCTTTGGCTATGTGCCTTGGCGCGTAAAAGTGCACGAAGGGTTGCTGTATATGTCGTCGTATGAAGGGTTGTACGAGTACCAATTGGATATACCTTGCCCTACACGCATATTTGTGAGCCACGATGCCTACAACTGGAAACCCATAAGCGAGGCGCCACAGATAATGCATCCTCGAGCATCTGCCGAAGGCGAGTTTGTGTTCGTGCCTAATGGCGACCTATGGGGCATATCACGCCTGGAGTTTGATGGATCCTATATTGTGCATGCCAAAAAAGACTCGATAGACAAATGGGAGAAATGGTGGTCGCCGCATAAATTCGATAGCCCACTGATGTTCATTCACAACGGCCTTATCATTCTCATTGCCCGCCGCAACTTGGATGGCGATGGTAAGTTTTACCGCAAAGAGGGCAAGTATAAAAAGAACTTGGTGCGCTACTCGTTGCATAAAAAGACCACAGCCGTATATGTGATGGACACCACAAACAAAGCCCTGCTGCACATAACCGACCTAAAAAGTACCGGAGACTGTGCCTTTGCCGGCGTGGCACGGATAGACAACAACACCTACCACTTGCTCAACTACAGTAGCAACATCAATAAACGCAAAAAGAGCTGGATAATTGGCCAACTGGGCCGCACCTACATCTACCATACCCAACTTACCATCGGCGATTGTAAGTTGGAGGATTTAAAGCCGCTGCATGTTTATCCGTTTGTGAAGAGTGAGGAGCATTGAGGGGTTCTTTTTTTAACAACCGCTTCATTGGGAGGAGAGAAGTTTTGAAGCAACCTCCAAGACGATGCATTGAGCTGGCAAGTAACCATTAGCTCTAGTCCTTGTTTCCAACGAGGACTAGCTAACTGCGAGCTTCCAGCTCGCCACATAACCAGTACATTTTATGTGTGAGCCGCAGGCTCGGCGTTGAGGCATCCTCGCTACAAGCGAGGACGAGGAATGGACAAATGTCGATACGTAAAGCTACAAAAGCTACCTGCAAAATGCCCAAACCCGCACCACCATTACATAAAAGTACACGACAAAACTATCAGGAAGGTGGTTGCCCAATCAGCACATCATCATATTGCCTAATTAGCACATCAACCTATTCCACCCAGCTCTTCCAGTAGCCAGGGTTCTCAATATCAAGTGCTTGCTTGGTGAGTTTTAGTGGGCGGAAGGTATCAACCATTACGGCCAGTTCCTTGGTCTCTTTGGCGCCGATGCTTTTTTCCACCGTGCCCGGGTGCGGTCCGTGCGGTATGCCCAGCGGGTGAAGGGTTATCATACCTCGGGTAACGTGCTTGCGGCTCATAAAGTCGCCATCAACATAGTACAGCACCTCGTCGCTATCCACGTTGCTGTGGTTATAGGGGGCCGGTATGCTATCGGGGTGGTAATCGTATAGGCGCGGCACAAACGAACATATCACAAAGCCACCAGCCTCAAAGGTTTGGTGCACCGGCGGTGGCTGGTGCACGCGGCCCGTTATCGGCTCAAAATCGTGAATAGAGAAGGCATAAGGATATAGGTAGCCGTCCCAGCCAATGGCATCAAATGGGTGCGTGGCGTATTTGTATGGGTATATGTGGTCTTGCTTTTTGATGAGGATGGAGAACTCCCCCTTTTCGTCGTGGGTCTCTAGGTTCACGGGTTTGCGAATATCGCGTTCACAAAAAGGCGAATGCTCCAGCAATTGGCCAAAGTGGTTGCGGTATCGCTTGGGCGTGCGCACGGGGCTAAACGATTCCACAATAAACAATCGATTGCTTGGTGTATCAAAGTGCAGTTGGTATATGGTGCCGCGTGGTATTATTACATAGTCGCCATAGCCAAAGGTGAGGTTGCCATATAGGGTTTTGAGCGTGCCACTGCCTTCATGAATGAATATCACCTCATCGGCCGACGAGTTTTTAAAAAAGTAATCCGTCATACTTTCGCGCGGCGCGGCAAGGCTAATGTATACATCGTTATTTACCAGCACGGGCTTACGGCTGTGCAAGTAATCGTCGCGGCGGTCAATTTTAAAGCCCTCCAGCGAGCGGTGCATCATGTTCTTATCATCAACTATCTCAGGTGCCACCGAATATGGCGTACCTATTTTGCTGATGAGGGTAGGCGGGTGTGCATGGTACACCAGCGAGTACACATCAGAGAAGCCTTCTGTGGATACCAACTCTTCGCTGTACAGCGTGCCATCGGGCTTGCGAAACTGCGTGTGGCGCTTGTGCGGTATGTTGCCTAAAGTATGATAATGCATAGCGGGTATTTTAGGGTTACTACAAATGTAGCAAAAACTGCGGGTTACGAGGTCTGAATCAGAATTAGCAGAATTGAAGAATTACCGAATTGAGGGGATGCTGGCCTAATGCGAGATTGTGTGACCTTAACATTTCACAATCGTACTTCGTACTTTGTACCTCGTACATCATTTAATCCCTAACTTTGCCCCCATGAAACCGAGAGTACGTTTTGCGCCCAGCCCCACGGGTCCGTTGCATATTGGTGGGGTACGCACAGCCTTGTACAATTACCTGCTGGCACAACAACTAGGGGGCACTTTTATATTGCGTATTGAAGATACCGACCAAGAGCGCTATGTGCCGGGTGCTGAAGATTATATTATCGAAACCTTGGCGTGGTGCGGGCTTACCGTGCAAGAAGGTCCTCACGTAGGTGGGCCGCATGCGCCTTACCGCCAAAGTGAGCGCAAGCCCATGTACCGCCAGTATGCCGATGTGCTCATTGCATCAGGCAATGCTTACTATGCCTTCGATACCAAAGAAGAACTGGATGCCATGCGCGAAAGCATGACCGAGGGCGGCAACAGCACCTTTAAATACGATAGCAATACCCGCCAAAAGCTCAGCAATTCGCTTACCTTATCTGTTGATGAGGTTAACAAACGTTTGGAGCGCGGCGATGACTATGTGATACGCTTGAAAGTAAACGCCAATGAAGAAGTAACCTTTACCGACGAAATTCGTGGAGAGGTGAGCTTTAACACCAGCCAGTTGGATGATAAAGTGCTATTGAAATCGGATGGCATGCCTACCTACCACATGGCCAATGTAGTAGATGACCACCTAATGGAGATAACCCACGTAATAAGAGGGGAGGAGTGGCTGCCATCGGCACCTACACATGTGCTGCTATACCGTGCCTTTGGCTGGACGGATACGATGCCAAAGTTTGCCCACTTGCCCTTGATATTGAAACCAGACGGTAACGGCAAACTCAGTAAGCGCGACGGCGACCGATTGGGCTTTCCGGTATTTTCACTAGACTGGACGAACCCTGAAACGGGCGAAGTATCATCGGGCTTCCGTGAAAGGGGATTTTTGCCAGAGCCGTTCTTGAATATGCTCGCCTTTTTGGGCTGGAACCCAGGAACGGAGCAAGAGGTGTTCAATAGGGCCGAATTGATTGCAGCGTTCAGTTTAGAGCGCATCAATAAAGCGGGGGCGAAGTTTGATTTCGAGAAAGCTAAGTGGTTCAACCAGCACTATATTAAAACCATTGAGCCAGCAAGCTTGGCCGAAATGGTTAAACCGCAACTAACTGCCCGGGGCATTGTGGTAAGTGATGCTTTTTTAACAGAAGCCAGCAGATTGCTAGCAGAACGACTCACCTTTTTAAATGATTTTTGGGAGCAGGGACATTTCTTTTTTCAGCGGCCCGATAAGTACGACGAGGGTAATTTGAAGAAGAAATGGAAAGAAGGCAAAAAGGAGTTTTTTTCGGAGTTGGTTGTGCGTTTTCAAAACCTTCCAGACTTTACGGCTGCGGCATTAGAGGCTGAAACCAAAGCGTTTATGGAAGCCCATAGCCTTGGGTTTGGCGATGTGCTGCCTGTATTACGCATTATGCTCACAGGCACCATGCAAGGGCCTTCGGTGTTCGATACTGCTGTGTTAATTGGCCGTGAAGAAACCATAAGCCGCATGAATAAGGGTATAGATGTGTTTAATGAGCTTGTAGCGCAGTAATATGTTGATTCGTTAATCAGTTTATTGGTATATTAGTAAGACAGGAAGTTGGTATGCTTATTGCCCCTAAGTGTGGAATCACAAAACCAATAACCAATAACTAATAACGAATAACCAATAACATGCCTAAGAAAAAACCAAAGGAAGGTATGCCACAAGTACATGAAGACTTGCATGGCTTTGAGATGAAGATTAACGAGTTTGGTCAAATTATAACCAATACACCGATTGAAAAACTTAACAATTTTCTGAATAAGAACGTTGAAGACAAGAAATTGAAGGATAGAGATGACCTTGATGGGGTGAAAAGTGCCAAGTAAGATTAAATTTCTTAAAAAAAATCACTTTTCCGCTTTTCAGTTTGTTTTGAAAACTTAATTTTGCCGTATCTTAGAAACAATAAAAGGCTCAGGCCATATTGAAATCGATTTAATCACAAACACTTAAATAAAAACGTCAAAGCCATGCCAGGTAAAAAAAATGGAGGTTACGATCCAGATGAAGAAGAGGATGACGACCTCGATACCAATGATTTCGATGATGATGATGATTTAGATGATCTCGATGACGACGATGATGATGATTTTGATGCCGAGCCTAAAAAGCCAGCAGCAAAAAAGCCATTGGGTAAGCCAGGTAAAAAATCAAAATCGGAAGACGATGATGAGTTTGAAGAATTTAACCATCGCTTCGAAGATTTCGATAAGTTCGATGACGACGACGACGATTATTAATCGTTAGTTGCCCTTTATAGGTAAATGTATTCAATCCGCTGTGGCTTGCCATAGCGGATTTTTTTATGGGTAATGGTTTCGGTAGCCTTGAGTGCAACTTTCTTTGTGTCGAAACATGGTAGCTCCTCTCCCTATGGGTGCGGTAGGGTGAGGGCCCTGCCAATAAGTAGTAACCCGTATTTTAGGCACCTTATGTAATACAGTTGACACCTTCGCCGTTCTATTGCAAATTGCCCCATATGAGAAATACCCTCCTGCTGTTGTTTGTATGTTTTGGCTTGTCTACTTTCGCGGCTAATACGGTTTTATTGAAAGATGCGGTAGCCCAAGGTCTAGTAAGTGTTAAGGCCATTGGCGAAGGCGGATATACGGGTAAGGTAATGGCCCTTGAAATAAATAGCCTGCATAAAAAGGACCTTATTGTAGATATACCTGCTGGCCTGCAACTCAACTCAGAAGATAGCACCATACAAGACCTTATCATTACCGACACACGCCTTTTGGAGTTGGCCGCTGGTAGTAAGCGCAGGCTTATTATCAATGCCATGTGCATACAGCCGAGCAATGGGTCGCCGTATGCCAATAGCGTGTTTGTATTGGGTGCCATGGCCAACGATACTTTGGTGAAGCTGGCCCAGTACTTAGCCACTAAAGGCTACCAAGACGATTTGGGCCAATCGGCTATTTGGGCTATGGTTAATAACGAAGGGCTCGAAAACGTGTATGGCAGCGACCCAACCCGCCTGCAAGATTTGCTACAGTTTATGCACCTGCTTACAGGTAAACCCCTGCCGTGGTACAACAAAGAGAAAGCCGCCCCGCCTGTGGGCCAGGTATATACCCAAGAGCCTGCCATTATACACGCAAATTTTGAGTTTAAGCTGGCCATGGCCGGCACAGCACGTTTAGCCATATACAATGAGGCTGGCGAAGTGGTGTACGTTATAAAAGACAACATGATGGTAAAGAGCGGCAAAAGCACCATGAAGTTCCGCATTGAGGTGCGTGGGTACGAAGTGGGCAAATACTTTGTGCGCCTTGAGCTAAATGGCAAGTTGCAAGAAGAGAAGGTGTTTGAGTTGTAAGCAACCGTTTGGTGCTGGTATACGTTTGTGACATATGACCAAAGTAATTCTGTACATAGCTGCCAGTATGGACGGCTACATAGCCCGCAAAGACCATAGCCTGGATTGGCTGCCGCCCGCACCCGATGATGACGGCGACTTCGGCTACAAGGCGTTTCTCGCTGGCATTGGCACCACCCTAATGGGTAACAACACCTACCAAGTGGTGAAAGGGTTTGGCGAGGCGGGATACCCAGGCCTGACCAATTACGTTTTTAGCCGCACTGCGCACGCACCCGAAGACAACATCACTTGGGTAACCAAGCCTCCCGCCGACTTTGTGCGCCAACTAAAAGCCACCGCCCAGCAACATATCTGGCTTATCGGCGGCGCCGAAATCATTAAAGCCCTCTACGAAGCCGAATTGATTGACGAGCTCATCCTCACCCAAATACCCGTATTATTGGGTGATGGCATACCGCTGTGGCCGGCTTCTACCCGTGAGGCTAAGCTTGAATTGCTAGAGTTGACGGATTTTGGAGGTGGGGTGGTGCAGGGTAGGTATAAACTGTAACAATTTCCGTTTCTCGTCATTGCGAAAGCCTAGCTTGCTCGCTAAACAAGTTATGACCTTTATAGGCTTGAAGCAATCCCCTAATACGGAGCATAATCTTTGGATGCCAATGACCATGTGCGCAATATGTACTTTTGAAAGTGCAAGTATACCAATTCGCCGCCTCGGTTGGGGGATTGCTTCAAAATGTCATTTCGCAAAAAGCTTAAAGAAATTTTTCGCAATGACGGGTAGGGGCATAAAAAAATCGCCCCGCATCAACGATGCGGGGCGATTTAATATCTATTCACTAGTAGTTACTAATAACTAATCAACTAATAACAAATCAACTACTTACCAGCAGCCAAAGCAGCTTCTTCTTTGATTTTGTTCAAAGCGCTACCGGCTTTAAACCACTCAATCTGCTGCTCGTTGTAAGTGTGGTTTACGGTAATGCTCTCGCTGCTGCCGTCTTTGTGGTTTAGTACCAACGTAAGCGGCACACCAGGCGCGAAGGTAGTAAGACCCACGATGTCGATGCTATCGTTCTCTTGGATTTTATCGTAGTCGGCTGGGTTGGCAAAGGTCAATCCCAACATACCTTGTTTCTTCAAGTTGGTTTCGTGTATGCGCGCAAATGAGCGAACCAACACGGCACGAACGGCCAAGTGGCGCGGCTGCATGGCTGCATGCTCGCGGCTACTGCCTTCGCCGTAGTTTTCGTCGCCCACTACTATGCTACCAATGCCAGCAGCTTTGTAAGCACGGGCGGCGGTTGGTACTTCTACATACTCGCCAGTCAATTGGTTTTTCACCGCGTTCACCTTCTCGTTAAAGAAGTTGGTAGCACCCGTTAGGGTGTTATTGGCAATGTTATCCAAGTGGCCACGGAAACGCAACCACGGGCCAGCCATCGAAATGTGGTCGGTAGTACATTTGCCTTTCGCTTTAATCAAAAGCTTCAAGCCTTTAATGTCGGTACCTTCCCAAGGCTTAAAGCCTTCCAGCAATTGTAGGCGCTCGCTAGTAGGGTCAACAACAATCTGCACGGTAGAGCCGTCGGCTGCAGGGGCTTGGTAGCCTGGGTCCTCAGCGTCAAAACCTTTTGGTGGAAGTTCCAAGCCAGTTGGTTCGTCCAGTTTCACGGCTACGCCATCACGGTTAATGAGGGTATCGGTAATTGGGTTAAACGTCAAATCGCCAGCAATGGCAAATGCGGTAACAATCTCAGGCGAAGCCACAAAAGAGTGGGTATTCGGGTTGCCATCGTTACGTTTCGCAAAATTACGGTTGAACGAAGTGATGATTGAGTTCTTGCGGTTCGGGTCGTTGGTATGGCGGCTCCATTGGCCAATGCACGGGCCACAAGCATTTGCCATAACCACGCCACCAATTTTCTCGAAAGTATCCAAAAATCCGTCGCGCTCTACGGTGTAGCGTACTACTTCCGAGCCTGGGGTAATGGTATATTCTGCTTTTACTTTCAGGTTTTTATCGATAGCCTGTTTAGCCAAAGAAGCGGCACGGCTAATGTCTTCGTAAGAAGAGTTGGTGCAGCTACCAATCAAACCAACTTCCAATTCTTGCGGATAGTTGTTGTCGCGCACGGCTTGTGCAAATTTCGATAAAGGCCAAGCCAAATCCGGAGTGAAAGGGCCGTTAATGTGCGGCTCCAGCTCGGTAAGGTTGATTTCGATAACTTGATCGAAATAAGCCTCAGGGTTAGCGTACACCTCAGGGTCGGCAATCAAATGCTCACGAACGGCATCAGCGGCAGCAGCCACATCGGCACGGTCGGTAGAAATCAAATAACGCTTCATGCTATCGTCATATCCGAAGATAGAGGTGGTAGCGCCAATTTCGGCACCCATGTTACAGATGGTACCTTTGCCTGTGCAGCTAAAGGTTTCGGCACCTGGGCCAAAATATTCAACAATAGCACCGGTACCACCTTTTACGGTAAGGATACCAGCCACTTTAAGTATCACGTCTTTAGCTGAAGTCCAACCGCTCATTTTGCCGGTTAGTTTCACACCAATCAGTTTAGGGAATTTCAGCTCCCAAGCCATGCCGGCCATTACGTCAACCGCATCGGCACCACCTACGCCAATGGCGACCATACCTAGTCCGCCCGCGTTCACGGTGTGCGAGTCGGTACCAATCATCATACCACCAGGGAAAGCATAGTTTTCCAAGATAACTTGGTGAATGATACCAGCACCTGGTTTCCAGAAACCGATACCATATTTATTCGAAACCGAACCCAAGAAGTTAAACACCTCTTTGTTCACTTCCAACGAAGTTGTTAAATCTTTGGCAGCACCATCTTTGGCCAAAATCAAGTGGTCGCAGTGCACGGTAGAAGGCACGGCGGCTTGGGGCTTGCCAGCTTGCATAAACTGCAACAGGGCCATTTGGGCAGTGGCGTCTTGCATAGCAACGCGATCGGGTGCAAAATCAACGTACGATTTGCCCCTTTGGAAATTCTCGGCTTCTTGCGAAGCATACAAGTGAGCGTAAAGAATTTTTTCGGTAAGGGTAAGCGGACGACCAACTACCTCACGGGCTTTAGCTACGCGGGCAGGCAATGCATCGTACACCTTTTGGATCATTTTAAAATCAAATGCCATGACAATATGGGTTTACAAGTGGTGCTTGAAAGTTTTCACGGTGCAAAATTACTAATAATTACGTGTAACTTCATGCACTATTATGGATACTTTGTCCACCTTTTCCAATAGTTACAGCTCAGTTATAGTTCTGTAGCGGTAGATATTATAGTTACCAATGAACCTTTGGCACAATATACTTTTGGCTTGGCGCAATATCAGGGGCAATATGCTCCGGTTTGTGCTCACGTTTATGATTATCGCAATTGGCCTGTCAGCTATTGTGGGTATTCTTACCGCGGTAGATAGCATGAAGTTTTATTTGGTAAACAACCTCTCGCGGGTGGGCGGCACCAGTTTCACTATCCGAAGCAAGAAAAAGCAAGATGAGGGCGAAAAACCCTCGCCACAGGTAATGTACAAAGAAGCGGCAGGCTTTAAGGAGCTGTTTATCATGGAGGATGTAAAAGTATCCATATCAACCAACGCCAGCCAAGCCGCTACTGCCAAATATCGGTACGAAAAAACCAACCCTAACGTGAGCGTAATGGGGATTGATGAAAACTATATTGATATATCGGGCTATGAGTTCCTATTAGGGCGTAACTTTTCCATTCAAGAAATTCAGAGCGGTAATAACATAGCCATAATTGGGGCCGATATAGCCAACAAACTCTTTGCAAAGCCTGATTCTGCCATTAATGCAATAATATCGGTAGGGACCTTCCGTTATCAGGTAATTGGGGTATTAGAGGCCAAGGGCAATAGCCTAATGAGCAATGACAACCTTATACTTATTAGTGAACTAAACGCCCGTCGAAATTTCAACCGCGATAACCGCCCTTACGTAGTAACGGTAGCCATGGACGACCCGGAACGGATGGATGCCGTAATGGACGAAGCGACAGGCGTGTTTAGAATGGTGCGGCACTTGCACCCGCTTGAGGACGATAATTTTGAAATGAACCGCAGCGATAGGATTGCCCAAAGTATCATAGAAAATACGCAGTACATTCAAATGGCTGCTTACCTTATCGGGTTTATTACCTTCTTCGGTTCGGGCATTGCGTTGATGAATATAATGCTGGTTTCGGTAAGCGAACGCACACGAGAGATAGGCATACACAAAGCCATTGGCGCCCGCAGTGGCCATATTGTTACCCAGTTTTTGGTAGAGACCTTAGTTATCTGCCAAACGGGTGGGGTAGTGGGTATTATGTTGGGCATCATGTTTGGCAATATACTATCTGTAGTACTTGATGTGGGCTTTATTATGCCTTGGCAATGGATAGGCGGGGGCTTCTTCTTCTGCTTGCTTATCGGTTTGGCAGCGGGCATTTATCCTGCCATCAAAGCCTCCAAACTCGACCCTATAGAGGCGTTGAGATATGAGTAGTTAATTTGAAAATTTGAAAATGTACCAATTTGAAAATGGCTTCCTCTCCATTTTCAAATTGGTTATCCTATCATTTCCAAAAACATATCCTCATCAATTACCTGAATGCTGGGTATGCTTTGTGCTTTGGTGAGTTTAGAGCCTGCCCCGGGGCCAGCAACTAGGTAATCGAGGTTCTTGCTTACGCCGCTAATGAGTTTGCCGCCGTTTTGTTCAACCAAAGCCTGGGCTTCGTCTCTGGTAAATTTGGTAAGCGTGCCGGTAAATAGAAAACTCTTACCGTCTAGCTTATTATTGGCAGGTACTACTTCTTCTAGTTGGGTTTCGATGTTTACGCCCAGTTCTTTCAGTTTTTTAAGTAACTCAATATTGGCTTCGGTATGGAAGAATTCATAAACACTCTCCGCAACCTTTGGTCCCACTTCGTCTACCTCCATCAATTGCTCCTGTGTCCAGTTTTCGAAATCGAGGGCTGAGGCTACTTTTTTGGCTAAAACCTTGGCCGTAGTAGCGCCAATATGCCTAATGCCGAGGGCTGTAATCAAGCGCCACAGTGGGTGGTTTTTGCTGGCCTCAATACCTACTTTTAGGTTTGCCACACTCTTTGCTTTCCAACCTTCAAGGGCAAGTATGCGGTCGTAATCCAATTGATAAATATCCTCCAACTGATTGATGATGCCTTCGGCCATAAAGCGTTTTACAATGTCTTTGCCCAGTCCGTCAATATCCATAGCGCCTTTGCTCACAAAGTGTATAACGCGCTCTTCTTGCTGCACGGGACATTCAATGTTTACGCACCGCCAGATAGCTTCACCATCGGGCTTCACTAAGGTTGAGTTACACGAAGGACATTCACGCGGGAAATCAATAGCCGTTTCGGCGCCAGTTCGGGCGGTGGTTACTATCCCAGCAATATAGGGTATTACATCGCCAGCGCGCTCAACCACTACCGTATCGCCAATTTTGATGTCTTTCTCCAGTATAAAATCCTCGTTGTGCAACGAAATGGACCCGATGGTAACACCCGCCAATGGCACGGGCGTAATTTTGGCTACTGGCGTAACGGCACCTGTGCGACCTACTTGAAACTCCACGCGCTCCAATATGCTTTGGGCTTGGCGTGCCTTAAATTTAAAGGCTATGGCCCAACGTGGGTGGTGCGCGGTGCTGCCTGTCTCTTGTTGTTTTTGGTAGTCGTTCAGCTTTATTACCATGCCATCAATCTCAATAGGGTAGGCATTCCGTTTTTCTTCCCAATTGCCTACGTGGGCAACTACTTGGGGTATAGTAGGGTATAGGCCAATCTCCTTCAATGGGGCATTAAAGCCCAGCTTATGAAGTGTTTCGATGCTTTCGAAATGGGTTTTCAGACCCAAGCCCAAAACATTATTACCGTCTTTATCAATAGCGTAGCCTATTTGGTATATCACCGCTTCTAACCCGCGCCGAGCTACTTCGGCACTATCCTTTAGGCGCAATGCACCCGATGCGGTGTTACGCGAATTTTGGAAGGTCTTTAATCCTTGCTCGCGGCGTTTTTCGTTCATTTCGGCAAATACTTCATTTCGTATCACCACCTCACCTCGCACTTCGGCCTTTACAATACCGTATTTAGAAAACTCCGCCCTCAGCGGAATAGATTTGATGACTTTGGCATTGTTGGTTATGTCCTCACCCATCACGCCATCGCCGCGGGTTGCAGCACGAACCATAAGGTCATTTTCGTACACTATGGCTATGCTCGAGCCATCAAACTTGGGTTCCACGCAATATTCTATTCCCTCGTTGCCTACCAACTTGCGCAATCGGGTGTCAAACTCTGTAAGGTCTTCCTCATTATAGCTGTTGTCAAGCGATAGCATAGGTAGGTTGTGCTCAACTGCAACAAACGCTTCTGTCAATCCTTGGGCTACTCGCTGCGTTGGCGAGTCGGGGGTTTGTAAAGCAGGGTAGTTGGCTTCAATTTGCTTTAGGCGCTTAAACAGTTGGTCGTAATCAAAATCCGACACTACTGCTTCTGATTGCACATAGTATCTCCAGTCGTGGTACTTTATCGCATCGCGTAGGTCACTTACTTCTTTATCGGCAGCCTCTTGGTTCTGGGCTACTGGGCTTGCCAATAGCCTATGGCTTAGGTCAAGGTATTCACGTTCTTGCGCTGCGGTGTACATTTGTTTCGATTATGTGCTTATTTGCAAATGTACCAATGTGCTGACAATAATGTGCAACAACTGCTGTACAAAGTGCTCAGGTATTTTCCTTAAATCCGTGCAATAAAAAAGGGGCACCAATTGGTACCCCTTTTTTATATTATCTATCGTACCGGATTAGCGGTTAAGCACCAAACGACGAACGCCTGAAATGCCATTGGCAGTTACTTTAACAATGTATACGCCATTGGCTTGAGCAGTTAAATCAACCACTTCGCGAACTTGAGCCGAACCACTCAATGTGGTTTCGCTTACCAAAGCACCTATGGTATTGAATACTTGTATGCTAACGTTGGTATTGTTTGCCAAATCAGCTTCAACAGTTATGGTTCCGCTGGTTGGGTTCGGGTAAACGTCGAAGCTAATGTTGTCAGCTACATTGTTTATACCAACTGCATTACCTACCCTAAGGTTCTGAACGGTTGAGCATCCGCTGTTGTCAATTACGGTTATTTCGTAAACACCAGATGCTAGGCCAGTAACTGAAGTAGAGGTTGAGCCATTGCTCCAACCAATGGTGTAAGGTGGCCTTCCACCAGAAATATTTAAGGTAACATTACTAGTGCCGCCGGTGCTTACAACAGTTGGGTTTAACATAAGCGGTCCGTAAATGGTAATAGACTCAGTCACGCTTACACCAGCGTTGTTTTCCATGGTTACGGTGTAAGTGCCAGGAGCTAGGCTGAATACCACCGAACCCGTTTGCCCGTTGCTCCAAGTAAAGGTACAATCAGCGCAGCCAACTGGTGTTACGAATATTTCTCCTTCTTTACCGCCTCCGCAAACACTGTGAGTAATAGATGCTATGTCTATTGCCGCTGCATCCCGTACAACATTTGTAACAATTTCGTTGGCGCTATTCAAATCAAGTTTCAAAGCATTCAAAATCTCACGATTGCTTAATGAAGCGGCATACTCTTGAACCACTGCTACCAAGTGCATGCGATTGGTATTCCAACCAGCAGGTAACGTGTAAGTAAAGGTATTGCTATAGGGAGTAAGAGCAACAATGCTATTTGGTATAACACCAGCTTGGCCCCAAGCTCCACCCATAAAGTGGCGAGCAACATCTCGGTGTGCAAAGCCTATGATTGGATTTCCAGCTTGGTAGTAAGGGTGACCAGCTGAACCATTGTAAGCATTAACTTGGTTATACCCCGAGCCAGTGCCAGTTACGCTATCTTCTACAATGAACACATTAAGGCGATAGTCACCAGTTAAGTTACTTAAGAATTCGGCGGTTACATTAACCGTCAATTCGCGAGTGCTTGGAACGTACGTATTATCGGCACTGATTGATACAATTGAGGTAGTAGACAACCGTTGTTGCGCATATTGATTCCAAGTGCCCCTGCTGGATGCAAGATTAGCTTCAATAGGGAAAAATACCCTGTCAACTGTTCCTGATGGAAAACTGCCACCAGTTACTGCAGTACCAACGGTATTTCCATCCGGAAAATCCATCGCATCATCATTGTGAACACCCACGCCAATTACACGGTCATTTGCATCAAGAATACCCTCTAATACTACCGTACCATCAGGACAATATTGACACCAAGCTCCTGTATGATCTTCAATTACTACAAATTTATCGGCAGTGCCAAGCGTAACGTTTACGGTAGCAGATCCATTATTGTTTGCAGATAAATCAGTTTGTCCATTCGGGAAACTCAATGAAACACTAAGCGTGTATTCACCGCCAGTAAGGCTAATAAGTGAATTGTTGTGCGTAACAGATTTGGTAGCACCTGGAGCCAATGACAAACCATTTACGATTTCAGTTTTTGTTGTTGCACCGCCATCTGCAGTCCAGCTGAACGTAAAAGAATTTAAGGTAGCTGTGCCGTAGTTTTTTACCGTAATAGTTACTGGCACCGAACCAACGGTTGACGAGGCAGGAACATCTACTGATACCAATTGCACATCATTAGCGGTTGGTTGAAATACTTTAACATCATCAACTGCTACGCCATCGGCCCATTCGCCACCATCATTGTGCACAAATGCTATCTTAACGTTGTTTTGGTTTAAGTATCCATTAAGGTCGATTGAGAGATCTTGCCAAGACGATAAACTTGGCACAGTGCTCAATACCGACCAAGTAGAACCTCCATCGATGCTAATTTCTACTGTTGCAACTGAGCCATAGGCACCTGTGTAGTAAGTAGAAAAGGTTAGCCTACCAGAAGTCATGGTGGTGAGGTTAAGCGCAGGGGTAATAAGCATATCCCTATCGGCTACGTTTTGGGTAGTAGCTTGGTTGTCGTACTTATCATCGTTGCTCGCCGCAAACTTGGTGTGTTCCGGAAACGACATAAAACCGCTGCTGAGTGAAGTATAGGTACCAAACTCCCAGCCCCTAGATGGGGTGCTTTGCTGGCGCAGCCAACCTGACGGTAATGTACCTGATTCGAAATTTTGATCGAGCAGCACTACTTGCGAAAAAGCGGCAGTGCTGATGAGCATTAACAATAAACTTGTGAGGAGGTAAATACTTTTCATATCGGATAATTAAGGGTTGTTGTTATGTCCTTTACAATTACTAACGCAATATACTTAAACTCTTAACTTTTTCTTAATCACGGCAATAATTTTTGACCATTTTCTGGGTAAAAACTTATTTATTGTATTGCTTGGTCTGCAATGTCGTTAAGATGTGTTAAGTAATGGGGCAAAATATTTGCGAAGTAAGTATTTTTGAAGTACCTTAGTGTTATTGCAAAAACTTATAACGATGAAAAAACTTTTAGCTGTATTAATTCTTACAATTTGTATTAGTGCTGGTACTATAAGTGCGCAATCGTTTACGTTAAGCAGTGATTCGCTTTACGGTACCGCCGACGCCAATCGCGCGGAGTTTGTGTTAAACTTGGATATTGATAACCAATTATCCAATAGGCCGTTGAGCTTAAAATGGAAACGCTACGAGAATGTTTTTGCCAACGGATGGTTGGGCAATCAAATTTGTGTGTATGGCTCTTGCTATTTCTATACCGTTGATACAGGAACAATAATAATTTCGGCGGCCAGCAGGGAGGAGTTTTCGGCTCACTTTGGTAACAACAACTTACCAGGCTCTGGTGTGCAGAAGGTTGTTTTCTACGAAGAATCAGATAGTGCTGGCACCGCCGAAACAGTTTATTTTGGTGCTACCATTACCCCTTACACCTCCATTGCTACGCCAATGAGTAGTAGCAACAATCCTTCTGATATTCAGATTTTCCCAAATCCTGCCAAAGAGTATGTGGTGATAAAACGCCCAGATTTGTTGAACATTAGCCGCATTGAGGTGTACAATATGTTGGGTCTGAAAGTTATTTCGCAAATTGCCGATCAGGACAATGCCAACAGCCGCATTGATTTGCTCGATTTGCAAAAAGGTGTTTATATGATTCGCATTTTCGACAAAAACAATAATGTTATCCTTACCAAATCGATATCTAAGGTAAGGTAGGCAAAAAATATTTTGGAGATAGTATGCTATCTTCCTCACTTACGAAAGGCCTCCATTTTGGTGGCCTTTTTTGTTTAAAAACGTTACTAGTGTTGTTTGTTTTATCCCTTTAACAAAGCATTTCTTCATCATGATACCATTTATCGAAACCGTAGTTGGCCGTTTTGGCGGCAGGCTTGCCGGAAGCCCAGAGGAAAGGGAGGCGCAGAAATTTGTGAAGGAACATTTCGAAAGTTTGGGTGCGAAAGCCGAAATACAAACTTTTAAAGCTGCTCTAACGGCTAAATTCTTAGCGTTAAAGATTTTTACGGTTGTATATTTTGTTTGTCTAGCTCTATATTGGGTTTCGCTTCCGGCAGCTGTTATATTGGCGCTGCTAAACGGTGTTTTGTTTGTGGGCCATTTTCTTACCTATCGCAATTGGCTCGATTTCTTGTTTCCACAAATGGAGTCGAGCAACGTGCAGGCTACTCTTGAGCCGCAAGGTGCCGTAAAGCAAACTATTATAGTTGCCGGTCATATAGATAGTGTTCGCGAGTTTCAATGGTGGTACCATTTAAAAAATTTTGGCGGGTTGCTTACTGTTTTGGCTGGTGCGCTGTATGTTTTTCAAGGCCCATTACTTTTGCTGGTTTGGCTTACGGGTATTACTTGGGCCGATGCTGTTTGGCTGTTATTGGCCATACTATCGCCAGCTACTTTTAGTATGTATGCCATGCACGGCAAAAAAGTTGTTGACGGCGCTATGGATAACCTTACAGGTGTGGCTGTAGCCGTTGAAATGGCCAAGGTATTTGCTGATAAAAATGAACACAGATTGGTTTGGAAATGCCTGCTCAATGGTTCGCGAAACCGATGATAGTGCCGTGCTTTTGTCGTTAGCAAAG
>CAIOSU010000239.1 GCA_903861055.1 uncultured bacterium | reverse complement strand
GTTTCCGAAATTGTAATGGCTATTTGGATATTGAGCGTTATCAAACCTCGGTTTTGTGCGTATTTTCAAATAGTAATTATCATTACCATGAACATTTTAGAATTTATTCTTGTGCCCGAACTATTACTTTGGGGTAGATTAAATGCATTGTTTGCCTTTATGTTTGTGTTGCTTATTGCATACAACGAACATTCTCGAACCCAAACATTAAGAGCCTAATGTCATTTTTAAAGAATCATCCATTTGCTGTGGAGGCATATTTTAAACGATCAACGGTATTTACGTTTGCCGTGCCTAAGGAGCAGCTACAATCGCTTATTCCCGAGTGCTTGCAACTGGATACCTTTAATGATACTTATGCTTTTGTAGCATTGGCTATGGTAGAAACACAAAACTTAAGGCCGAAAGGTTTCCCCAAATTTATGGGAAATAATTTTTACCTCATGGGGCTCCGCATATTTGTTCGTTACATCAACAATCAAGGCAAACGCTTACGTGGTCTTTACATCCTCCAATCGGTTACCGATAAAAAGGTGATGGAGTTAATAGGTAACATCTTTACCCATTACAATTATACCACTACTGATGTAACCGAAACTAAGGTTGGCGATTTTGTGAAAGTTAACTCTGTAGGATCTGATATCGATATTGAATGGCAATACTTGCAAGAAGAGGAAGCCCAAATACCATCAGGATCGCCGTTTGCTGAGTGGTCCGATGCGCGCCGGTTTTCTGGTCCATTGCCATTTACGTTTACTTACGATGCTCATAAAAAGCAAGTATTAATAATTGAAGGCGTGCGACAACATTGGAAACCACAGCCTATCAAGGTCAATAACATTCATGTATCATTTCTACCGGCACTTGGCCTATCGAGTTATCAATTAGCAAGTGCCTTCGTAGTGGAAGATGTACCCTACTATTGGAAAAAAGGGAAACTAGAGCAATGGAAGGGGTAAGAGGTTCATTTCAAGGCATTGGCAATGTGGTTCGGTTCAACTGGCACTTTTATATGGTTGCTTTGGCTGCTCTTGTTGTTTTGGCATTTGCCGCCATTATTACTTCCGGCTGGCTTCAAGCGCTTAGCGTAGTGGCATTTTTAGGTGCATTTTTGCTAACTACCGTATCCCTTGCCGTTACCTACTGGGTCTATGATTTATCTAGCCTTTATAGTATGAACTGGCTAAATAGCATAAACATGGCCAGTGGCGATGTGTTAGTGAACATTAATGCTGGATTTGATGAAACCAGTGCGTTGCTCTGCCATAAATACCCGAACGCAAAACTTAAGGTACTCGATTTTTACGACCCCATCAAGCATACCGAAGTTTCTATCAAAAGGGCTCGCAAAGCTTATCCACCTTACCCTGGAACAGTGAGCGTAACTAATACCAAATTGCCATTTGCAGACGCTTCGGTTAATTGCTTTGTAGCTACCTTGGCCGCTCACGAAATTAGGGATAATAAGGAGCGGATAGATTTTTTAGTGGAAGTGCATCGAATATTAAAAGGTGATGGCAAGGTAGTAGTAACCGAGCATTTGCGCGATACGGCCAATTTTATGGCTTACAATTTTGGGGCATTTCATTTCCATTCAAGGGCAACTTGGTTGGGTAACTTTAAAGCCGCAGGTTTTACCTTGCAACAAGAAATTAAAAGCACTCCTTTTATATCCACCTTTATACTCCGTAAAAATGGAACTACATCTTAAGGTTATTGGTGTATTGCTGGTGGTGCTGGCCATGATGCACGTTATATTTCCGCGCCATTTCGATTGGAAGATACAGCTGAGCGGCTTAAGCCTTATTAATAGGCAAATGATGTATGTGCATACTTTCTTTATAGCATTGGTGGTACTATTGATGGGTGTGCTCTGTATCACCTCAGCTAGTGAGTTGGTTAATACTGCTTTGGGT
>CAIOSU010000238.1 GCA_903861055.1 uncultured bacterium | reverse complement strand
AGCCAGCCACTTGGCTCCTTACCTACCCGGCCATACCTTGGTCGATTTGGGTCTTGAGAAGCCTATCCATGCCGTATCGGCAGCGCCTTGGGGCAGTGCCAGCATTTTGCTAATCAGCTACGCCTACATTAAAATGCTAGGTGCCGATGGCGTAAAGGAAGCCACCGAATACGCCATATTGAACGCCAACTACATCAAAGCCCGATTGGACGGACCGTTTAAGGTATTGTTTAAAGGCAAACGCGGCCGTGTGGCTCACGAGCTGATTGTGGATTTGCGCGAGTTTAAAGATACCGCTCACATTGAAGCCGAAGACGTTGCCAAACGCTTAATGGACTATGGTTTCCATGCACCTACCATGAGCTGGCCAGTTGTGGGCACACTCATGATTGAGCCTACCGAAAGCGAAGATAAAGGCGAATTGGACCGCCTTTGCGATGCGCTGTTGAGCATCCGTAAGGAGATTGAAGAGATTGCCAGCGGACAAGCCGCATTGGCCGACAACGTGATGAAAAATGCCCCACACACCGCCGCCGTTATTACTGCCGATGAGTGGACGCATACATACGGTCGACAAAAGGCAGCTTACCCGCTACACTGGATACAGGCACGTAAGTTTTGGCCAACCGTGGGCCGCGTAAACAACTCACATGGCGACAGGAACTTGATTTGCACCTGCCCGCCATTAGAGAGCTATGAAACCAAAGCCGAAGCGGTGGGAGCCCTTTAATGATTTACGAAGTACGATATACGAAGTACGATTGAGTAATGACAATAAATGATTGAATATGGAAAGGCGCTCTTTGGGGCGCCTTTTCTTGTTTTGGTTAACTGCATTTAGGGCTAGTAAAATATTGATTTGGGGAAGGCGAAAAAACTCGCATTTCTCCAACCTTTTCGCTAAATTGCTACTAAACAAACCTGCAGCAATGAGTTATTCTGGAGCGCTATTAACCATTACGAAGAAGAAAGGAAGCATATCAGAGCAAGACAACGCCTTGTTCAAAAAAGTGCTAGGCATACTGGATATGGATGAGTTTGAAGATTTGAACGGCGAGCCGTTTAACCTTACCCTAGAAACCCTGCCAACCGATGATACCCAGTACTTGATAAAACTAACTGCTTACCACAAGCCAGATGAGAGTATGCTGAAAGCTGCCAAAGAGAATGATGTTCCTTTGGCCAAAGAAGTAAAAGACATACTTACCAGCACCCTAGGTGATCAATTTAGCTTTAAAGTTGGCTTTGAGGAGTGGTAAAGATTTAAAAGCTAGTTAGCCCCAATAAAGTGGGTAACTACATCGTAAAATTGATGCACAGCAAAAGAGGTTACAATACTCCAGAAAAAGGCACTTACGGCCATGTATTTCAATATTTGGCTGCGCTTTGATCCGAAAGAAAGGGCAATAATAGAGCCACCTATAGGCATCAAAAATAAAGGAGTAAAAAAAGCAACACCGCGTAAACCGTATCGGCTCCACATACTTACTAGTTGTCTGTTTTTTCGAGTAAAAAGACGCTTATCTCGTTTGAAACGCCAAATAAGCTTGCGGCGAAACTCATCTTTCATCAACGATAACAAGAATACCATTGTCATCATCCCTAGGAAAGTAAACAAAGCGGTTTCCCATACGGTAAGATTCTTTGCGCCAGCAAGAGGCCCAAAGATAAACTTAAACATACTGCCTATATAAACAGCCCCATAATTCAGTATCCGCTCCACCATGATATCCAGCTACTTATGTAGTTCTATGTACAATACGTTTTCTATTACGCATTATTGTGCACAATTGTTCCGAGGTTAACAAAAAAGTTGACAGGTAAGTAGCTGCTGTATTGACTATGGTT
>CAIOSU010000237.1 GCA_903861055.1 uncultured bacterium | reverse complement strand
TGGGCATAGCCTTGATACAAATGGCCAAAAGGCGCGGAGCGGTTATTTTTGGCACGGCTGGCAGCGATGAGAAATTGAAGTATCTTAAATCGATTGGCGTTGATTACCCGATTAACTATAGAAAGGTTGATTTTGCCAAAGAGATTAAAAGTCTCGGTTTTGATAAAAAGCTGGACGTAATATTCGACCCAATTGGAGGGGATTCAGTAAAGAAAGGCATGAAACTGCTCACTGCCGGTGGCCGCCTAGTTACTTACGGTGCGAGCAGCATGACCGATGCGAAAGGCAACATTTTTAAAATGATAGGCGTAGCCAAAGGCTTTGGCATTTGGAGCCCTATTGAGTTTGTTACCACCTCCCGCTCATTGCTGGGCATTAACATGCTGCGCATAGCCGATAACCGACCAGAAATCTTGGGACGGTGCATTAATAGTGTTGTAGAGCTTACTGCCAAAGGCGAGTTAAGCCCAGTCGTGGGCAAAACATTCCCGCATACCCAATTAGCTGAAGCCCACGAATACCTAGCCAGCAGGCAGAGTATTGGCAAGGTGGCCATTTTGTGGTGATATTTACCTTAATTGATAGTAATTATGAAAGTCGCATGGCCAAGCTTTGCGACTTTTGTATAATTATTCATATCGCACGTTGTGGTTACCCTACATAAAGGCTATTTTAGCCCCTCCAAAACTTTCTCCTCATGGCATCCAATAAGCGTGTGCATAGTTTTACCGATGATGTATTGTCTGATTTAGATGGTGTGGCTCTGGCCGCATTAATAAAAAAGAAAGAGGTTACTGCCGAAGAAGTGGTAGCTGCGTCGATTGCTAGGTCAAAAAAAATGGACCCGACGCTTAACGCTATTGTAACGGAGCACTATGATACTGGTATGACTGCTGCCAAAACACCAACGGATGGTTTTTTTGCAGGTATACCTACATTTTTCAAGGACTTAACTTTGTTCGAAGGCCAGAGAACCTACTATGGCACCGAAGCAATAACGAACCCAAAACCATCAAAAAAAACCGACCCTATTGCTAAGCAAATATTGGCCCAAGGATTTATAAATCTTGGTACTAGTAGCATGCCTGAGTTTGGTTTCGCCTGCTCCACTGAGTTTCCGACTACTCAAGCAACACCTAACCCTTGGAACCCTGGCTATACCGCAGGTGGTTCATCGGGTGGTGCAGCAGCTTTGGTAGCTGCTGGGGTAGTGCCTATAGCACACTCTGCCGATGGTGGAGGCTCAACGCGCATTCCGGCATCATGCTGTGGTTTGGTTGGCTTAAAAGCTACGCGAGGGCGCTTGTTGCCATCAAATCTATTTGCTGCCCAAGTGGTAGAAATTGCCATTGATGGCGTTATTACTCGCACGGTACGCGATACTGCCCACTTTTATGATGAGGCGGAGAAGTATTACAAAAACCCTAAGTTAAAGCCCATGGGCTTGGTTAGCGGGCCGTCGAACCGAAAATACAAAATCGGTTTTACATCCGATTCGGTAAAAGGACGCACATCTGATGCCGCCAATAAAGAGGTAGTTAAACAGACTGCAGCATTGTTACAATCTATGGGCCACCAAGTGAAAGAAATGACACTACCCACCAAAGACCAGTTTTCTGATGATTTTGTGAACCTATGGGGCATGTCGGCATTTTATGTGCGCCACTTTGGCAAGCTTATGTTTGGTTCTAATTTCGATGGTAAGAAAATGACCAAAATGTCGCACGGTTTGGCAAAACACCATTTACGTAATATTTGGAAGACACCATTTTTTATCAATCGCCTAAAAAAATCTTACTTCGACTATCAAAAGTTGCTAGCAGATTTAGATATCGACATTATCCTCACTCCTACCCTTGCCCATGCAACACCCGAAATTGGTTACCTGGGCATGAACTTAGAGTTTGAAGAAATGTTTCCGCGCATGGCCGATTGGGCTTGCTTTTCTCCGTATGCCAACGCCACTGGTGCCCCTTCCATTTCATTACCTTTAGGTCATGATATGGTAAACGACCTACCAATAGGTATGATGTTTGGTGCCAACCATGGCGAGGAAGCACTTTTACTTGACCTCGCATTTCAGTTAGAAGAAGCGCAACCTTGGCGTAAGATAAATGCTTAATCCAATAACTTACAGCTCTTTGTATATGTATTGTTCGGCCAACCACAACCTAAGAACATAAGGACAAGGAGTGATTGTATTGTTAATGTTTGGCAAAGTCTAAGGTTATAATCAAAACAAAATTTTCCCTCATTATCAAGCACTTGCAAAATAGTCTATCATTATTAATATTACTTGCTTGCTTTTACAAAAGGCTTTGAATATCTTTGCATTCCTTTTTGAGACAAATAAAACTCACGCATAGTGAATACTTTAAGTTACAAAACAAAGTCGGCGACTAACGAGACCGTAAAACGCGAATGGCACGTAATTGATGCCGAAGGTTTAGTTCTAGGTCGTTTGGCTACGAAAGTAGCTAGCATCTTGCGCGGTAAGCACAAGCCTAGCTACACCCCGCACATTGATACCGGCGATTACGTTATCATATTGAACTCTGACAAAGTAGTACTTAGCGGTACTAAAATGGACGACAAGCAATATATCCACCACACAGGTTTTCCGGGTGGCCAACGTAGCCTTAGCGCAAAAGCTTTGAATGCCAAGAAGCCTGAGGCTTTGGTTGAAATCGCTATCAAAGGTATGTTGCCAAAAAACAAACTTGG
>CAIOSU010000236.1 GCA_903861055.1 uncultured bacterium | reverse complement strand
TTTACCCACAAACTATTGATGGCATCGCCTGCAAAGTCAGCTTCGGTGCCATTCTGCAATGCCTTTACCGTGCCCATAAGCACCACGAGCATAAATATGCCCCAAGCTATACTAAAAGCAGTTAGCGCAACCCGCAGTGGGCTGCGGGCCATAATGGTTAATATCTCTTGCCATTGATCGAACACGGCCTCAAAGTTAACTAGAAGTGCCCGAGGCATTGCTATGGGCTTGGCTCCATCTGTCTAAGAAATCATAGCAATTGCCGAAAAAAGTAGAATTTGACACAAGACACAAGACACAACCTGCCTGCCGGCAGGCAGGGACACAAGACATTGCGATGGCATAAATATTGCATATGATTCTATTCTTAATGTTCTTTTGTGCTTTTCATTTGTTTTTTTATCGGTCATTTCCCATCTCAAATTTTTCATTTCACATTTCTCGTTTCTTATCTCTTCTTTCTTTTGTCTTTTCTCATTTAATGCGCTATCTTTGCACTCCCAATATTTATACTGGGAAGGCATACCATACATCTTTTAATTCAATTAAAAACAAGTAACCAATGCCGGTTAAAATTAGATTACAACGTCACGGTCGCAAGAAAAGACCGTTTTACTTCATCGTAGCTGCTGACAGCAAATCACCACGTGATGGCCGTTTCATTGAGCGTTTAGGTTCTTATGACCCTACTACCGTTCCTGCTACTATTATTTTGGATGGCGACAAGGCCCTTAGCTGGTTGCACAACGGTGCAGAACCTACTGATACCGTTCGCGCTATTCTTTCTTACAAAGGTGTGTTGTACAAAAAACACTTGGTACGCGGCTTGAAAAAAGGCGCACTATCTGAGGAGCAAGTTGAGCAACTGCACGCTGAGTACTTGAAAAATCACGAAGGTAAAGTTGAAGGACACGTTGAAAGCGTAGCAAAAGCTAAAGAAGATGCTCGTTTGAAACGTAATGCTGATGAAGCTGCGAAACGTGCGAAAGCCCTTTCTGCTGCTGCTGAAGCCGAAGCTGCTGCCATTGCCGAAGCTGCTGCCGAAGAAGCTGCTGCTAACGCTGAAGCTGCAACCGAAGAAGCTCCAGCCGAAGAAGTTGCTACTGAAGAAGTTGCTGCTGAAGAGGCACCTGCTGCCGAAGCACCTGCAGAAGAAGCTCCTGCTGCTGAAGAAAGCGAAGAGCCTAAAGCTGAATAATTTCTTGCCACTTTAAAGACCGTTGAATGGAAGTCATTCAGGTTGGCAAAGTACATAAAGTACATGGTATAAGAGGATGGTTGAAAATTAGTTTCAGCTATCCTCTTACTGCTTTATGGGTGGATGAATTGCCGCCCCTGTTACTTGGTACTGAGGCCAAAAATCTCCCGTATTTTCCAGAAGAACTTAGCGCTACCAGCGACGAACAATATTTCCTCATCAAGTTTGAAGGAGTCGATTCGCCTGAAGAGGCTGTAATGCTTACTGGCAAAGAGTTGTTTATGCAGCTTGGCCGCGAGCAGGAGTTTTTTGTGACCGACCAAGAAGAAAGTGCCTACGATTTTGCGATGGGCTATATGCTACTTTCGGAAACGGGCGAGTTTATTGGTACTATAGAAGATATTGAAGCCATGCCTGCCCAAGACTTGGCTAAAGTAAGCCACCGCGGAAAAGAGGTATTAATACCCCTAGCCGACGAATTGGTGCTTACCGTTGACCACAAAGCCCGCACCATAAAAGTGGTTATACCTGATGGTTTATTAAGTCTTTAATTTAGGTTTATTGGTTTCCCGTTATTTGTTGATTAGATTTATGGCTGCAATTAGCCCAAAAAATCGATAAGTAACCTAATGACTTACCTAGAGCAACTTCAAAATCAAGTAAAAAAAGGGACCGATGTATTTATTGCCCCAAATGCCTACGTGCTGGGGAATGTTACTCTGGGCAACAGGGTATCTGTTTGGTATGGAGCAACGCTCCGAGCCGATTTCGATAAAATAGTTATTGGCGATGACAGCAATGTGCAGGAAGGGGTAATTATGCACGTTGACCACGGCACCCCGCTTACCGTGGGTAAAAGTGTTACTGTTGGCCATGGTGCCGTATTGCATGGTTGCACTATTGGCGATAACACCCTCATCGGTATAAAAGCAGTAGTGCTAAATGGTGCTGTAATAGGAAAAGGTTGTGTAATTGGCGCCAATGCTTTGATAAAGGAGCATGATGTAATCCCTGATTTTTCGCTGGTTGTAGGTTCTCCAGGCAAGGTTATTCGCCAATTAGGTGAGGAAACCATGAGTATGTTGCAACTTAGCGCACAGGTTTATGCCGAAGAAGCTAGTAAATATCTGAAGTAACCCGAATTTCCGTAACCCAACCGTTCTCTCGGGGGCGGCGAAAAACAAACAATTGAAAATACTCATTATCCGCTTTAGTTCTATTGGCGACATTGTGCTTACTACACCAGTTGTTAGGTGTATTAAGCAACAATTGCCTAATGCGGAGATTCATTTCTTAACCAAGGAGTCGTTTTCAAGTATTCTGCAGGGCAACCCGCATATTTTTCAATTGCATTTTCTTAGAAATAGCATTGAGGCTACGGTATCGAAACTCAAGATGATTCGTTTTGACTTCATTGTTGACCTGCACAAAAACCAACGAACGTTTGCCATAAGAAGGTTGATGAGGGTAAAATCGTACTCTTTTGATAAGTTGAACATCCAGAAATGGATGATGGTTAATTTTAAAATCAATAGGCTACCAAACGTGCATATTGTTGATAGATATTTGGCATCAGTGGCCAAGCTTGGTGTGGTCGACGATGGTGCAGGGTTAGATTATTACATACCTGCCGTGCAGCAGATACAAACTGAGCAAATACCGGAGACCCATAGAAAGGGCTATGTAGCCATAGCTATAGGGGCTGCCCACTTTACAAAGCGCTACGCGTTGAAACACTTAATAGAATTGTGCCAGATACTGAAGCAGCCCATAATACTATTAGGTGGGCCTGAGGATAGGGCAACTGGCCAAGAAATAGCCGAACTAAGCGGAAATACTCAGGTATGGAACGCTTGTGGATTGTTTAGCCTACACGGCTCGGCTTCATTGGTTAGTCAGGCTAGGGTAGTAGTGAGCAATGATACTGGCTTGATGCACATTGCAGCGGCCTTCCAAAAGCCAATTGTATCAATTTGGGGCAATACTATCCCCGAGTTTGGTATGTACCCGTATTATGGCAAAAACAGTGCTTTGCAGGCGGTGATAGTTCAAAACAAAGGCTTATCGTGCAGGCCTTGTTCAAAAATTGGGTTTGATAAGTGCCCCAAACGGCATTTTAAGTGTATGATGGATATTTTACCCAGCGAGGTGGCAGGGCACGTAGAACATCTTTGGTAATTACTTTTTGTTCTCCGCATCGGTCTCTTCCAGAGCACGAATTATCATTTCCATGTCGGTATTATCAGCAGGCACATAAGGTGCTTTTAGGTCGTAGCCATAGCGCTTGCCTACCAAGTTCCAGGTAAATGCTGCAAAACCGTTTTTCAATTCTTTAATCAGGCCATAACAATCGTTGCCGGTATATCGGTTTATCATCATTACCAAAAGCTTACCTTGGGTAGTGGTAAGTTTCTTTAGTTTTTCCTCAAACTCAGCTTTTAGTTGTTCTTCTTTTGCTTTTTTATATTTTTTTTGTTGGCGGTGCTTATTAATGTCGGCCATTTCTTGCTGCATGTCGGCATAAATTTGCCTCGCCATTTTGGCATAAGGGTAAACGATTTTAAGGTTGCGTTGCAGCTTTCTAAAATCCGACTGATCTTTTACGCTTGTAAAAACCCGCTTATCTATTATGGTTACGGGGTCAATTGAGGCCGCATAAATGGTGTCGCCTTCAGCAGTTACATGCGTGCGCATATATGCTGTGGTATCTTGAGCCCAAAGGCCTTGGACAGCAAGCCAAACCAGTATAATTGTTGCAGTGTATTTCATAAACTAGGTTTCAATTAACCTAATAAACAAGTTGTGTGCCAAAAAAATGTCTTGGCAAGTTTAGCTATTTAAGACAGCGGAGCGGTTATTCAAGTAGGTGGTTTACCATTGCATACTTAACCAATCCAGCGGTATTTTTCACGTCCAGCTTTTGCAGCAGGTTTCTGCGGTGTGTGTCAACAGTGCGAGAACTGATGCCTAAGCGGTCGGCAATTTCCGAGTTAGTTAGCTCTTCCGAAATCATCCGGATAATTTCGGTTTCACGTTTGGTAAGGGTGATATCGTTTTTGGGTTCTAATGTTTGGTTTAGGCCGCCACGGGTCATAAACTGCGACATCATAATGTTGCTCACCTCTTGGCTAAAGTAGCTTTCGCCTGCCATAATAGAGTTAATGGCATTTACCATTTCATTTTTGCCAGTGTTTTTTAGCACATAACCTAGCGCTCCTGCTTGCAGCATTTTTACAATATAGCGCTGCTCATCGAACATTGATATGGCCAAAACCTTAGTATTGGGGTGCAGCTTTATAATTTCTTCGGTAGCTTCAATGCCATTCATTTCAGGCATTTTTATATCCATTATAACCAAGTCAAAGTTATCCTTGGCTAACTTTTCTAAAGCCTCTCTGCCATTATTTGCTTCATCGGCCACATTCAAGTGCTCCACATTGTTTAATATAGAACGTATGCCCAACCGAATCATAGGATGATCATCAACTATTAGGATTTTTACGCTTTCCATGCTTTACACAGTTTTGGTAGTTATTTTCCCCAAAATTACCATCTCCCCCTTTGCTACTTTGCCCTTTTCTTTTTTCAGTTGCTGAAAGTTAAATGGTATTTACCGCAATTTCAAATAAATATTTAGAAACCTTGCAATTGTTAAAAGATTATTGTCAACT
>CAIOSU010000235.1 GCA_903861055.1 uncultured bacterium | reverse complement strand
TTGCAAAAACTGGCGCGCCAGCAGCACTTTGATTTGTGCTTCTTTCAGTTGCAAACGCCCGGTATTATTCGCACCGAGACCTTAAAAGCACTGAGTGGCTACAAGGTAAACTGGACGGGCGATGTGCGTTTCCCGACACCGAAATGGTATTTGGATATGGCACCTCACTTTGATGTTACCCTGTTTACCAATGAATATGATGTGGTCGTGCTTCGCAAGCAAGGTATGAATGCGGGCTATTTGCCCATGGGTTTTGAGGATGAAATATTTAAGCCCAGCGGCCCAGCCGAACACTTGGCAGAAGTGGTTTTTATGGCGAATAACTACGGCAGCACTTTTCCACTAAGCGGCTACCGTGCGGAGCTGGTGAAAACCTTGCGACAGCAACACGACTTTTCGTTTGCTGTATGTGTTACTGGTTGGCCATTTGCCACCGAAAACCTGAACAAAAAACCAGCGCGCGAAGCCGCCATATACCGCGGAGCCAAAATGGCCATTAACCTCAGTCATTTCGATTACCCAAGGTATAGCAGTGGGCGCATGTTCAATATTCTTGGGGCTGGTACACTGTGCCTATCGCACCACTACCAAAGCATAGAAGATGATTTTAGGGTAGGAACACACCTTGATACTTTTAGAAGCATACCCGAGCTAATGGAAATGATTAGGTACTACCTGCGTAACGATATGGCACGCATGCGGATAGCCGCCAGCGGCTGCGACCTCGCACACAGTCAACTGACCTGGCAAAAGCGGCTAGAGCAGCTTGCTTGCAGCATTGGTTAGCTTATGATTTGTAGGGCACCTCATCGGCTCACTTTACCAATTACGGCATAGTTGAAGTACCCGACCTTTTTGGGATAGGAGGGTAGGTTGATTGTAAGGGTAACCTGTTGCCCTTTTGCAGCTACCGATTAACAAATTGTCCAATAACCAATCAACCAAATCATGACCATAACCCAATTAATAACCGAAATAGAAACCATTGCCCAGGCACAAGTTGGGCTCAATGGCCTGATGTATGGCGAGCCTTTTGAAATTAACAACCAACGGAACAAGGACTATCCGCTGCTATTTATCGATCGCAATGTGCGCATCGAGGGCATGAACATGAAAACCCGACAACGGGTCTATCAGCTCAAACTATCGTTTTTCGATAGGTACCCAAGGCCCGAAGAGATAGCCACTGCCAGCGAAACCAAACAGCGCGACCTGGAAGTATTGGCTGAACAATTCCTGTTTGAATTTAAAGCCCGCTATAAAGCCAATGGCTACCCCTGGAAAATTGAAAACGAGGAGAAAGTTGCCGGCAACTGGCAATACCGGAAGCACCAAGATCGATTGATTGAACTCACCTACACTTTGCAAATACGCTGCCAAGGCGAATGCCTAGCGGGAACCTTTAACTACCCAACGCTATGAAAAATCTAGAACTAGCCCTACAAGAAGCCGCCGCCCGATTGGATGCGGCCATAAAACGCGAATTGGAACTGCGTCAACACAACAAAACAGCCAAGCTGAGCAGTTCAGTGCAAACCGAATTGAAAAGTGCAACCAATGGATACCAGCTAAACACGCGTATGGAAGATTATGGCCGTAAAGTGAACGAGCGTAGCGGGTTTTTAGATGCTGCCATCAGCAGCGAGGAAGCAGCCATCAACCGAATGATTGAAGCGGCCGTGCAGCAAGATTTAAACGATTTTTTGGATCAAGAATTATAACCCACCATGGCTATTACCCTATCAATAATTGGCCAACCGGCCAGCATAGTGGCGGCCTACAACCCCATTGAGTATAAAATACGTATTTCGCCTGCGGGCGCTTCGCAAATGGTGGGTATTGCGCTGTACCATGCCGATAGCACTACCCTTATTGCCCAATGGAGCCAGCAAATCGATTTTGGAAGTGCGGACACATTTACGTTTAGGCTGGAACAGGTATTACAAGATAAATTGGCCTACAACTTCCACCAACCCAACGAATTTGGCGTACTCGAAGCCCCCGATGCCAGCATAAAGGTGTTTTGTGTGTTTTTGAACGACGACCAAACGGCGTTTCAAATCAG
>CAIOSU010000234.1 GCA_903861055.1 uncultured bacterium | reverse complement strand
GTTCGCTACCGGAAGCCTGAAATACCGGTATTGATACTGCAAAAGCAGCAATGGTGGCCAATGCATATGCAGCACTGTAATAGAACAATGCCGAGGTAGCATCGGTAGAGATGCTCAATATACCCAGCAACAAATAACCCGCGTGAGCAATACCGGAAAAGGCTAATAGGCGCTTTACATTTACCTGTTGAAGAGCGGTCAAGTTACCTACGACCATGGTAAGTGCTGCTACTAGTGCTATCAACCAGTTGGTATAGTCACCCAAATTACCAAAGGCTGTGCTAAACAAGCGATAGAATGCACCGAACATTACTACCTTAACCAGCGTAGCCATCAAAGCAGTAATCAGCGCTGGAGAGCCTTCATATACATCGGGGCTCCAAAAATGGAAAGGCGCTGCAGATACTTTAAAAAGGATGGCCACCAACAGCATCAAAACACCTAGGTAAAACAGCGGGCTAACAGTGGTAGCAGATGCTAGGTAAGTATTAATGGCTTCCAAATGAAAAGAGCCAGTAACACCATAAATCAATGCAATGCCAAACAACAAAAAACCCGAGGCAAATGAGCCCATCAAGAAATACTTGAGGCCCGCTTCGTTGCTACTGGTATCATACTTGCGACTACCCGCCATTACGTACAGTGATAAGGAAAGTATCTCAATACCTAGGAAAAGCATAGCCATATTAGAATACGAAAGCAGCACCAAACCACCCACCAAGGTGAAGATGATGATGGCCATGTAATCGCTGATGTGATTCTGTTCGTTCTTATAGTAATCGGATGATAGAGTGATTACCAAGCCTGTAATGATGATGGCCAAGGAGCCAAACGCCACCGAAAAATTATCGGTGCGCACCATATCGTTATAGTGGGTGACAGTGGTTCCCCAATCTGTAATCGTAAGGGCCAAAATAGCAGCTAAGCCAATTACTGCCACCGGTATGATAACCTTGCGCAGGTTGAGTATTTCCGCAACCATGCAGATAAAACCCAATACTGATGTATATATAATCGTGTTCACAGGGTTAGTTCAATACTGCGTTATCCAAAATAATTCTCAATGCGGGTTCGGCAATAGCCAAAATCGGTTGTGGGTAAATACCCGCAGCGATAATAACAATTACCAATATCCAAAGTACTACTTTCTCGTTCCAGTGCAAGTCGGCAAAGTTTACTGTAACCTCGTTGGTTTTACCCAGCATTACCCTTTGGAACATGCGGAACATATACACTGCGCTTAGGATGATAGTAAGTCCACCAATACCTGCTGCAATATAGTTGTATTGAAACACACCCAACAGCAACAAGAACTCGCCAATAAAGCTATTAGTGAGCGGCAAGCCAACACTAGCCAATACTATAATTAAAAATAAGGTATTAAACTGCGGCGCTGCTGTGCGAATGCCTCCTAGTTTATCAATCTCTAAAGTATTGGTGCGGTGGTAAATGATATCCGCTGCAAAGAACAGGCCCACCACAACCACACCGTGAGATAGCATTTGTACAACACTACCTTCTAGGCCAGTTATGTTTAAAGTAAATATACCAGCAGATATCAACCCTACGTGTGCTAACGACGAATAAGCCAACAGGCGCTTCAAGTCTTTCTGCATAATGGCAATGATGGAGGCATACACAATACCTGCGATACACAGGCCCATTATCAATGGCGTCCACATCGCCGCGCCTTCGGGAAATACTGGTAGCAACCAGCGGAGCAGGCTGTAAGTGCCCATTTTCAGCATAATACCCGAAAGCAACATGGTGCCTTGGGTTGGGGACTCTTTATAAGTATCGGCCTGCCAAGTGTGGAAAGGGATAATCGGTATTTTAATTGCGAATGCCGCAAAGAACATCCAGAAGAGCCAAGCCTGGTTTTCTTTAGAGATTACCATACTGTATAGCTCGCTGATGTTGAAAGACTTGCCCGGATTAAGGTGGTACAACGCAATAAACCCGAACAACATAAACAAGCTGCCAGCCAAGGTGTAGATAAAGAACTTCAGCGTAACTGGAACCCGATTCGGCCCACCCCAATTAAGCGCAATGAAGTAGATAGGTATCAGCGCCAATTCCCAGAAGATGTAGTACAGCAAACCGTCGTTGGCCATAAATACACCCAAAAGTGCGAACTGCATCATTAATATCAACGAGAAATATGCTTTGGCATTATCTATCACGCGATTGAAGCCAGTAAGGATGATAATGGGCAACAGGAAGTTAGTCAACAATACCATCAACATACTTAAGCCATCCAAGCCTAAGTTAAGGCTGATCTTTGGGTCGGTAATCCATTCTTGGAACACCGTGAACGACTCGGAGCCGCTTAGCAAAAACACGCTAAGGCAATAACCGGTAAGGCCTAGCTCTACCAGGGCAAACAACAATGCCAGCTTGGGTGCGAGCTTATTGCCCGACGCCAAAACCACCAACGAGGCTACTAAAGGAAATAATAAAAGCAGTAACGTCAACATGGCCTTATATGAGTAAACGGATTACAAATAGTACAACAATACCACACACCATGGCTAGCAAATAAAAGGTAGTGCTACCAGTTTGCATCAATCGCAACGTACGGCCCGATAGGTCGGT
>CAIOSU010000233.1 GCA_903861055.1 uncultured bacterium | reverse complement strand
ATAAAATTTGACAATCCGACAATCCGACGTTCTATGAAATTTTTTACAAATCTAAGTGCGCGTACACTTATCGTGTGCCTGCTCATCACTGCATCGTTTGCGGCATTTGCCCAGCCTGCTAACGATTTGTGCGCTAATGCCGTAACCATTACTTGCGGTGCTGGCCCATATAGCGGTACCAACATTGCTGCCACAGGCACTGGCGAACCTACCACCTCCTGCACTACTACCCCCGGTAGTTTTGGCGTGTGGTACAGATATGTTGGCACAGGCGACATAGTAACACTTACTACTTGTGCTGCTGCCACTCCTACTATGGATACCAAGCTGAATGTTTACACCGGCACGTGTGGTACTTTTACCTGCGTTATCGGTAATGACGACAATTCAGACTGTGCTGCCAATGGTGCTTCGTCGCAAGTGTCTTTTGTAAGTGCGCTAGGCACAGAGTACTTCGTATTGGTAACTGGTTTTGGTACCGAAACAGGCAACTTTACTTTGGGTATTAGTTGCGCACCATTGCCTGTAAACGACCTTTGCGCCAATGCAACAGTAGTAAGTTGCGGAAGCACTGTTTCGGGCAGCAATGTAGGCGCCACGGGCACAGGCGAACCAACAACAAGCTGTACCACCACCCCAGGTTCTTTTGGTGTTTGGTATAGCTATGTGGGTACTGGCGATATAGTAACCGTGAGCACCTGTTCGGCCAACGCGCTCGATACCAAGTTGAATATTTATACAGGCAGTTGTGGAACGTTTACCTGCGTAATAGGCAATGACGACAACGCCAGTTGCGCTGCCAATACCGCTACTTCGCAAGCTACTTTTAGCAGTGTTTTAGGCACCACTTACTACATATTGGTTACTGGCTTTGGCACTGACATTGGCAACTTTTCGTTGGCTGTAACTTGTGTTACCCCTCTAGCCAATGACGATTGCGCCAATGCCATAGCCATATCTTGCACATCGGGTACCGTGTATGGAACTAACAATGGAGGCACCAATACTGGCAACCCAGCTACTTGCATTACCGCGCCGGGCACCGCATCGGTTTGGTACACTTTTGCGGGTACAGGTCAGTTTGTTACGCTTTCAACCTGCGACTCTTCAAACTTCGATACTAAATTGAACGTTTATCGTGGGGTGTGTGGTAGTTTTACCTGCATTACGGGTAACGATAATAATACCACATGCACAGGTGCAACTGGCAGCTCAGAGGTGAAATTCCAAACGGTATTAGACACTACTTATTATATAGTAGTTTCAGGACTAGGCACTGCTACTGGCAACTTTGGCTTAGCCATTTCATGCGCACCTTCGCAAGCTGCCAACGATTCATGTATTAATGCCCTAGCTATTACTTGCGCTACCGGAACGGTTTCTGGAAGCAATATAGTAGCAACTGGCAATGGCGACCCAACCGCAAGTTGTGGTAGTGTTACGCCAGGTGCGTATGGGGTGTGGTATTCATTTGTAGGCACAGGCGATGGTATTACCTTATCTACTTGCTCTGCCAATACAGGCTTTGATACTAAACTCAATGTATACTCTGGCACTTGTGCTAGCCCAGTTTGTGTAACCGGAAACGACAACAATGCAACCTGTTCTGCAAACTCAAGCTCTTCAGCGTTAAGCTTTAACTCTGTCTTAGGTACACAATATTATGTACTAGTAAGTGGTAACTCTGGTGCTAATGGCAACTTCGACCTGAGCATTGTATGCACCCCACCACCTGCTAATGACCTTTGTGTAAACGCTACACCTATAACTTGCGGAACTACTGTTATTGGCAGTAATGCTGGCGCAACAGGCACTGGCGAGCCTACCACCTCTTGTACTACAACACCTGGTTCGTTTGGTGTATGGTATTCTTATGCTGGTACAGGCCAGTTTGTAGTACTATCAACCTGCAATGCGGCAAACTTTGATACCAAACTAAATGTATATACTGGTAGTTGCGGTACCTTTACTTGCGTAACCGGTAACGACAACTATGCCACCGGATGCTCGAACAACAGTTCACGATTGGGCTTTCAATCGGCATTGGGCACTACTTACTATGTTTTAGTGACTGGATTAACAACGGCTGTAGGTAATTTTAGCCTCACCACAACCTGCTATGGTCCAAATACTGCTGCAATTGACTCTTGTACCGGCACCTATACTTCGATAGCAAATGATACCATTAACAGTGCACTTGCCATCACTAGAGATACTTTGAACATTACCACAAACCCATTTGATACTATAACTGACCTTAATGCAATTGTTAACCTAAGGCATACTTATGTTGGCGACATTTTTGTAATCCTTACCCATTTAAGTACTGGTACTGTCGATACCATCGTGAGTCGTCCGACAAGCGTGAGTGCCGCATGTAGCCAAAACAACATCAATGCAAAATTCGATGATTCGGCATTAAACCCTATTATTTGCGGCCCTGTCACTGGCAGCGATTCGAGTGCATTGGCCAGAGGACCCTACTTGCCTTTCCGCCCATTGTCTATTTTCAACGGAAAAGTGATTGGCGGATTGTGGGAAATGAAAATAGTTGATGCCAGCGCTGGTGACAATGGCAGATTGATAAGTTGGTGCTTGCAGCCTACACTTAGACCATATGCCTGCACCGCTCCAGTGGCAACGTTCCGCGATAGTTGTAACCCAGCCAACAGTGCTTTCTTTGTGATTGCTACCGTTACCAATTTGGGCAATGCACCATCGTTAAACATCACCAACTCCGCTAACGCAACAGTAGTAACCGCAAACGCAACCGGAGATTATGTAGTCGGACCATTTACACCGGGTACTCTAGTTGATGTAACATTGACCAACAGCGCCAGTGGTGCTTGTTTCTTGACCGAAACTGGCCGCACCACCAATTGTATTATTCAAAACCCATGTGTAAACCCTGCCGCCACCATCAGTGCCTTTTGCAACCCTACCGATGGTACCAGTTTTTACGTTAATGTGTTAGTAACCGATATTGGCAGCGGCCCATCGCTGAACATTATCAATAGCTTAAACGCAACAACCCTAACAGTAACTGCCCCTGGCACCTATACCGCAGGGCCATTTGCAAACAACGCAGTAGTTGACGTGATATTGGCCAACGATACCGCAGCAGGCTGTAACGTAACGGCATTGAGTCTTTCTACCGATTGTACGCCAATTTGCACTATTGGGGTATTTGCCGGTAACGATACTACCATTTGTGCGGGCCAGCAAGTACAACTAGGCAGCGCAAGCACTGCTTTTGTTCAAATACAAAACGAAAACTTTAACGCATGCTCAGCTCCGAACGGTTGGAGCACCAACACTCAGCTAGGTGCGCAAAACTGGTTGTTTGGCACACCAACTCAAGGTGGCACAGGCGGTATTAACGGAACCTGTATGGCTTACTTTGACGACGACCTAATTGGCAGTGCAGCTAGCCCTAACCTGGTAGAACTCTTATCTCCACCATTTAATGGCAATGCGTATATTTCGGCTCAAGCCCAACTCGATCTGCATTTCCGCAGCGCAGGATCTGGTGAATACCTAGAAGTTCAAGTATGGGATGGTAGTGCTTATCAAGTGCTAAACAGATACACCGCAAATGTAACTGGAACCACTTGGGCAAGCTTCCGCAGAGAAACTTATAACTTAACCCCATACCTTAATAACAACCTACACCTGCGCATTGTATACGATGATGCCAACGGTTGGAACTGGTGGGCCGGTATTGATAATTTCCTAATTAGCGGACAACCATTACCAACAGGTACTTATACTTGGTCCCCATCAACCGGATTGAGCGATTCTACCTCATCGATACCCGTTGCGACCCCAACAAGCACCACTACTTATACAGTTGAATATGTAAGTGGATTGTGTACTTACAACGATACCGTAACCATTACCGTAAACCCACTACCTTTGGTAGCTATAGCTGGCGCAGGTGCAACATACTGCGTAACCGAATCAACACCAGTTCAACTATTTGGTTTGCCAGCAGGCGGTACCTTTAGCGGCAGTGGTATAGTGGGTAGCACCTTTGTTCCAAGCAATGGAGGCGCGGGTACCAAAGTACTTACCTACAGCTATACCGATGCCAACAATTGCACCAATACCGATAGAGATACCGTTTTGGTGAACCCACAACCAGTGGTTACCCTAAATACCGTTAGGCCGCTATATTGCATCTACGATTTGCCCGATACGTTGTTTGGCAGCCCTCTAGGTGGCACCTACGGTGGCAATGGTGTTACAGGTAACATTTTCAGCCCATCGGCAGCAGGTGCTGGTAGCCATGTGGTTACCTACATATACCAAGACCCTACCACTGGTTGCCGAGATACAGCCAGCCTTACATTAGGAGTTGTTAGCGTAGCTGTTACTTTCAATAGCCCGGGCGGTCCATACTGCGCCGAAGATACTAACCGAGTGGCCCTATCAGTATCGCCAGCAGGTGGCACCTTTGTAGGCCCTGGTATATCCAACGGCCAATTCCAGCCAAGTGCTGCTGGTGCCGGTATCCAAACACTAACCTACCTGATTGATTCGTTTATCACTTATCAACTAGATACCAATTGTTCGTTTAACCCAATTACACCGGTATCGCCTACAACCGTTACCTTAGGCGATGATGTATTGAGCTCGGCTATCAATCTACCATTCACATTTAAGTTTTATGGCCAAAACCGCACCGGAATCAAAATAAGCTCAAACGGTTGGATAACCTTTGACGTTGCAACCACAGGTAGCGCACTTGGCAATACCTTGTTGCCAACCTCTGCCGTACCAAATGACGTAATAGCGGGTATGTGGGACGATTTGTTCTCTCCATCAGTTGATTACTTTACCGTAGGCACTGCGCCAAACCGTGTATTTGTAGTAAACTTCAATACCAGCTATCACTTCGGTTCAACTGCTTCAACGGTTCGCTTCCAAATACTACTGAACGAAGGCTCTAATATTGTACAAATATTGTGCTTGGATTGTAATGCTGATGCAAGCTTCCCATCAGCTACCCAAGGTATCGAAAATGCGAATGGCACCAGCGGTATTACCGTTCCGGGTCGTGGAGACAATGGTTGGTCAGCATTTTCTGATTGCACCGCCTTTATACCTACTAGTTGCACCTATAGCGAAACGCAAGACGTAACTGTCAATCCTACCCCAAATGCAAGTGCTGGAAACGATACCAGTATTTGCTTGGGCGGGACAGCAACAATAACTGCCACAGGCGGCGCAAGCTACCTATGGAACAATGGCCAAACAACCGCTAGCATAACCGTTAGCCCCGGTGCTACCACAGCATACAACGTGCGTGTAACTAGTGCTAGTGGATGTGTAGACCGCGATACCGTAGTGGTAACCGTATTGCCAACCCCAGTTGTTGCCTTGCCCGACCCAACCATTTGCCAAGGCAGCAATACTACTTTGGATGCAGGTAATGCTGGTGCAACTTTTGCATGGAGCACAGGCGCTACTAACCAAACCATTAACGTTACCGCTGCTGGCAACTATATTGTAACGGTAACCCTTACATCAGGTTGCACCGATACCGATACCGCAACGGTTGGTATTAGTACTAGTCTGACCGTAAACCCAGGCAACCCGGGCATTTGCCCAGGCGACACCGCTACCTTGAATGCAGGCAACCCTGGTGCATCGTATGTATGGAGCACTGGCGCATTGTCTCAAACCATTCAAGTATCGGCACCAGGTACATATTCTGTTGTGGTTACCGATGCGAGCAATTGCACGGGCACGGGCAGCAGCACGGTTACTGTAAATACTGTTCCTTCGGTTACCTTGCCCGACCCTACTATTTGTACAGGTAGCACTACTACTTTAAGTGCAGGCAACACAGGTGCCACCTTTGCTTGGAGCACTGGCGATAACACGCAAAGCATAACGGTAAACAATGGCGGCAACTATGTAGTTACCGTTACCAATAACTTTGGATGTGAAGATGTTGATACCGCAACTGTAACCGTTGGCACAGGCTTAGTTGTTACCTTAGCCAACGTAAGTATTTGCCCTGGCGATACCGCCACGCTAGATGCTGGATACCCTGGCTCAAGTTACCTATGGAACACTGGTGATACCACCCAAACCATTACCGCAACTAGCAATGGAGGATTTGTAGTAACCGTAACCGATAACAGCGGATGTAGCGGTGTTGGCGGCGGCTCGGCTAGTTTACGTGTGCCTGAAGCTGTGAATGCTGGTGTTGATGCTGGCGTTTGCCCAATTGGTAGTGTGGTGCTTACCGCATCCGGAAACGTTAGCTCGTTCCAGTGGACAGGCGGCCAAGCTACTGCCAGTTACACCGTAAGCCCTACGGCTAATACTACCTACACCGTAACGGGTATTGATGCTAACGGTTGTGCAAGTACCGATGAAGTTGAGGTTGAAGCCTATACCGCACCAAATGCCAGCGCTGGAAACGATGCGGTATCATGTGCCGGTGCTGCCGTAACACTTACTGCTACAGGTGGGGTTACCTACCAATGGAGCAATGGCGATAACACCGCTGAAGCTACCGTTACCCCTTCTACGGCCACTACTTACACTGTAACCGTAACCGATGCTAATGGCTGCACAGCCACCGATGTCGCTGAAGTAACTATAGTAAGTCTGCCAACAGTTACTTTATCGGGCTTGGATAGCTTGTATTGCGTGAGCGACCCAGCAGTAACCCTAGTAGGTACACCAACAGGTGGCACCTTCTCTGGTGTTGGCGTTGTTGGTAGTACCTTCAATCCTGGCAATGGCCAATATGGTTTGAATAGTGTAACCTATACCTATACTGACGCAAGCGGTTGCACTAACACCGCCGATGTGAAATTTAACGTAACATATTGCACCGGTATAGATGAGCCAATCTTCAGCGAATCGGTTACTGTATATCCTAACCCATTCAGCAACGAGGTGTTTGTACGTTTCGAAGCGGCTTATGAATACACCATTACCATAAGCATGCGCGATATGTTGGGTAAAACCATCAGCCAACAAGAAGTACAAATTGTGGCCGGTGCTAATGAAATCCGTTTGGATGCAAATGAAAACTTGGCGGGAGGTATCTACTTTGTAGAACTGCAAAGCTTGAAAGAAAGCCGTTCGTTTAAATTGGTAAAACTAAGGTAGTCCATACCATACTAGTACCTAAAGGGGTAGTTGCGAAAGTAGCTACCCCTTTTTTGGTTGCGAGTTACGAGTTATGGGTTATTTGCACAGTTAGCCTTTCAAAGTAAGAATATATTGCCATGCCCTGTTAAGCCATTGAGGAGTTAAAACAACTAGCCTGCTGCTTGCAACAAATTTTTAGTGTATGAGCCAGCAAGATATTGCCAAATAGTTTCCTGTTCTTTGCCGCTGGATTTCTTATTTTCGGGGCAGTCTTGATGATTTTTTGATTTACGAGTTACGAAGTACGATTGAAATGATTGATGAGGTATGAATGGAGATATTGACCGTAAATCGCAAAATCTGATATTTAGATACGAAGTAAGATTGAAATTAAAAGAATGAGGGGATTTAAATACAAATCGTACCTCGTAAATCTAAAATTCTAAAATAGAAATGGCTCCAAAACAATCTGTAATACTAGTAACCAACGATGATGGCATAACTGCACCAGGGCTAAAAGCCTTGGTAGAGGCCGTGCGAAGTTTGGGTCGAGTAATAGTAGTGGCTCCTGATAGCCCGCAATCGGGCATGGGGCATGCCATAACTATAACCAACCCGCTTAGGCTTATAAAAGTAGATGTGTTTGAAGGCATTGAAGCTTACCAATGCAGCGGTACCCCTGCCGACTGTGTAAAACTGGCCAAAGATAAACTACTGGTAGCACCTGCCGACCTATGCGTATCGGGCATTAACCATGGCAGCAACTCATCCATCAATGTAATATATAGTGGCACCATGTCGGCAGCAGTAGAGGCGGCCATTGAGGGCATTCCGGCCATCGGCTTTTCGTTGCTCGACCATGAGTACCATGCCGACTTTAGTGCGGCAGCGCACTTCGCCAAAATAATTTCGCAGAAGGTATTGCAATATGGACTACCAAATGGAACGTTATTGAACGTAAATATTCCAAAACTGCCATTAAAGCATATAAAGGGAGTTAAGGTTTGTAGGCAAGCACGGGCGCGTTGGGAAGAAGACTACGACAAACGTAAAGACCCTCGTGGAGAAGAATATTATTGGCTTAAAGGCAAATTTATAGTGGAAGATAAGGGCCAAGATACTGATGAGTGGGCACTGCAGAACAGCTATGTATCGTTAGTGCCTACACAATTTGACATGACTGCCCACCATGCTATTCCTTTTATAAATAACAACTGGACACTGGATGCTAAGACAAGATAATTTTGCCGCGGGCTTTTTGGCCGGCCTAGTTTGCTCGGTAATATTCTATGTAATATTCAATGAGACAAACGTCATCCTCATCGAGCACGTTTTCCCGAACGGGACTGGCTTTTCGGAGCAATTCATAGCGATTGTAGCTGTTTGCTCCAACCTATTGCCTTTCCTTATTTTTAATGCCGCCGACAAAGCAAACTCCATGAAGGGAGTCATTGGCGCTACTATATTTTTAGCAACGATAGCTATTGTCTTCTATCACGACCGTTTCTTTTAATGAAATACTACCTCATAGCTGGCGAGGCATCGGGCGACCTACATGCCGCCAACCTCATGCGAGAGCTAAAGGTAGTGGATGCCAATGCCCAGTTTAGGTTTTGGGGTGGGGATAAAATGCAGGCGCAGGGCGGCACATTGGTAAAGCACTACAAAGACTTAGCCTTTATGGGCTTTGCCGAAGTGGTAATGAATCTGCGCACCATCCTTCGCAACATTAATTTTTGCAAAAAGGACATACTAACCTACCAACCCGATGTAGTGATATTGGTTGACTACCCCGGGTTTAACCTCCGGATAGCCAAGTTCATGAAAAGGCAAGGCATCAAGGTATTCTATTACATCTCACCACAAATATGGGCTTGGAAAGAAGGCCGCGTGCATGGCATTAAAAAAACGGTTGACCGCATGTTCGTCATCCTGCCATTTGAAGAAGCCTTCTATAAAAAGTACAATTACCCAGTTGATTTTGTAGGCCACCCGCTGTTGGATGCATTGGCGCAGCGCCGTCCCGACCAAGAGTTTAGACAGCGAAACGGGCTAGGCCAAAAACCTTTGATAGCCCTGTTGCCTGGCAGCCGAAAGCAAGAGATACAAAGGATGCTGCCTATATTGTTATCAGTGGTGCACCGTTTCACTGCGTATGATTTTGTGGTGGCAGGTTTGAGCCACATTGAACCAGAGTTTTACGAGCAGGCGGCCAAAGGCCAACTCTATAAATTGGTAACCGACCAAACATACGCCCTACTGGAGCATAGCCAAGCAGCGTTGGTAACCAGCGGCACCGCTACTCTGGAGACAGCATTGCTCAATACTCCTCAAGTGGTATGTTACAAGGGCGGCACCCTCTCCTACCTGATTGCTAAGCAAGTAATAAAAGTGCCTTACATAGCCTTGGTAAACTTGATAATGGACAGAAAGGTGGTAGAAGAATTGATACAAAACGACCTGACCGAAGCGAGATTGGAAAGTGCTCTAAAAGAACTGCTCCAACCTGCCAAGCGAACTCAAATGCAACAGGATTATGAAATGCTTCGGGAGAAACTTGGTGGCCCAGGCGCGAGCGCCAGGGCAGCGCAATTGATGTGGGCGGAACTAAATGAATGACAAATTTTTCAACCCCTATTCCTACGGTATAGCCTAAAGCCATTAATAAAGAGCACTAAAAAGGCTAAAATGTAAATCCAGTAGCGCGAGAACAGCAACACCATGCGGGCAGTAAACAATAGTTCGGTTGTGCGGCGATCATCTGGTTTCAACTCGTGGGCCTTTTTTAAATCTTCAATTGCCTTATCGTAATCCTTCTTTTCGTAGTACAATTTACCCCTAAAATAGTAAGCCGCTTGTGGGTCTTCCATTTTCTCTATGGCATCGGTAAAATCCTCAATGGCTGCTTCAAAGTCCTTAATAAAAAAGCGCTCCGTAGCGCGGTTGAAATAGAAACTACCCCGCTCGGGCATTATCTCAATAGCCACACTAAAATCATCAATGGCCCCCACATGGTTGTTGGTCCTCGACCGCGTAAGGCCCCTATTGTTCAATGCAAGTGCATCATCGGTATACACCTCCAGATATTTGGTATAGTCGGCTTCGGCAGTAACGTATGCTCCCATTTCAAAATAAAGGTTCGCCCGCTCCAGATTAGCCTTTAAAAACAGCGGGCTTAGCAGTATTACCCTATCCAAATCGGCCAATGCCGCCGAGTCGTTTTTCTCTTGGCGGTATGCCAGTGCGCGGTTGTAATATGCCTCGGGAAAGGAGGGGTCAAGCTTTAGGGCTTCATCGTAGTCAGTTATGGCCTTTTTCGGGAAATCCAACTTAAACCAGCAGTATCCGCGATTGAAATAAGCATCCCTATCTAAAAAGTTTCGAACCAAGGTACTGTCAAATGCAGCTATGGCGTTTTGGTAGCGCTGCAGTTTCATTAGTATAAGGCCCTTCAATTGCCAATAGTTGGCTTCTATGGCAAACTCTGGTTTAGCGTAGGTCATATCCTCCAATGCCAATAGGAAGCTATCCATAGCAAAATAAACTTGCGCCCGATTGTAATAGGCCGCTTGAGAGCCCGGTACCTTTATAAGGTGCTGATTGAAATACTCCAGCGCCTCGGTCTGATTGCCCGCCTCAAAACTTTTGATGCCTTTCTCTAGAAGCTTATTGCCTTGGGCAAAAGCGCCAAAACTTACAGCAAGCATCAATATATAAAGCGCAGCCTTCAATTGGATAATTTAAAATTCAAAATTGAAAATTGGAAAATTAATTGATACCGCCAAAGAATAGCTACTAATACTACTTAATCGTACCTATTTGAATGATGATTTAATCAAACCGAGCAATAAAAAAAATTGGCAACCAGTTAACCCGATTGCCAATTTTAAATTTTGAATCCTGAATCCTGAATCTTCAATCAATGCAATACCCCTTCGCTTGCATATAGCGGGAAACGCGCAGCCAACGCATGAACCTCCGCTTTTACAGCAGCAATAACGCTTTCGTCGTCTGGGTTCATTATCAGGCGGTCAATCATATCAATGATCTGCACCATTTCGGCTTCCTTCATACCACGGGTAGTAACGGCAGGCGTACCAATGCGGATACCCGACGTAACGAACGGCGAGCGATCATCGAAAGGCACCATGTTCTTGTTCACGGTTATTTCGGCCTTGCCCAAAGTTTGCTCGGCTTTTTTACCATTAATATCCTTGTTGTGCAAATCAATTAACATCAAGTGGTTATCGGTGCCACCGCTAATAATGTGGTAGCCGCGTTTTACCAACTCTCCAGCCATAGCTTGCGCATTGGCCACTACCTGCTTACAATATTTGCGGTAGTCTTCAGTAAGCGCCTCACCAAAAGCGATGGCTTTACCGGCAATTACATGCTCCAACGGGCCGCCTTGCGTACCTGGAAAAACGGCACCATCCATAATGCTGCTCATCATGCGCACTTCGCCTTTGGGTGTGGTAAGGCCAAACGGGTTCTCAAAATCTTTGCCCATCAAAATCAATCCGCCTCGCGGGCCGCGAAGGGTTTTGTGGGTAGTGGTAGTAACTACATGGCAGTGCGGTATTGGGCTATCCAATAGCTTGGCGGCAATCAACCCAGCTGGGTGGGCCATATCGGCCAAAAGAAAAGCACCTACTTTATCGGCAATGGCACGGAAACGGGCATATTCCCACTCGCGTGAGTATGCCGACGCGCCACAAATAATCAACTTAGGTTTGGCTTCAAGCGCAATGGCTTCTACCTTGTCCATATCAATGCGGCCAGTAGCCTGTTCTACACCATAAAAGTGCGGCTTATACAACTTACCCGAAAAGTTCACTGACGAGCCGTGGGTCAAGTGCCCCCCGTGCGACAAATCGAAACCCAAGATGCTATCGCCTGGTTGTAACAACGCTAGCATAACGGCAGCATTAGCCTGGGCGCCACTGTGCGGCTGCACGTTGGCATACTCGGCATCATATAGTTCTTTAGCACGGTCAATGGCTAGGGTCTCTACTTCATCCACAAACTCGCAACCGCCATAATAGCGTTTGCCAGGGTACCCCTCGGCATATTTGTTGGTAAACACGCTGCCCATGGCATCCATTACCTGTTGGCTGGTAAAGTTCTCGCTGGCAATAAGCTCTATACCGTTCTGTTGGCGGAGCTTTTCTTTTGCTATCCAGCCAAAAACTACTTCATCTCTAGGTATCATAATGGATGTTTGGGTTAAGTGCTGCAAAGTTAACCATGATTTGGTGGATTGCAGGGGTGCAAGCGGAATTTCTTTTGTTTGGATTGAGAGAAACGTATGTTGTTCGCGAGCCACAAGCTCGTGATTATAGCACCCGCGCTAAAAGTGGGGACGACTAAGCAGAACGAGATACCAAATGAAAACGTTTACACGGGTGAGATTTTCTGAAGGATACCCATTGGCTATTCAAACCCAAAACCTTTATCTTTGGTACATGCGAGCACATGATTACAACCCAAACCATACCTTGGCCGACTACGACATGTGGGAGGGGAATTGGGAGTTGATTGATGGCTACCCGTATTCCATGAGTCCTTCGGCATCGGCCAAGCACCAGCGTTTTGCGAGCAAGCTTCATGTGCAATTCGTTTTAAGTCTTAGTAAGATAAAGGGCTGTAGCAACAATTGTGAAGTGCTTTATGAATTGGATTGGCGGATAAATAACAATACCGTAGTAAGGCCTGATTTAGTAGTGGTTTGCAACTTAACGGATAGCTTTATCACCAAGCCTCCTACCCTAATTGTAGAGTTGCTCTCTGATGCAACTGCTTTTAAAGACCGCCACTTGAAATACGAATTGTACCAAGAGCAGGGTGTTCCTTATTACATCATCATTGACCCTGAAATGAGGAAGCACAACATTTATGTACTTTCTGGTGGTAGTTATGTAGAACTAAATGACACCAAGTCATTTACCATCGCCGAAAATTGCACCATGGAGCTGGATATAGCTCAGGTTTT
>CAIOSU010000232.1 GCA_903861055.1 uncultured bacterium | reverse complement strand
GCTCAACTACCAAGTAGATTTGAACCTGCTATCCGCGCACTTTACCTCGCATGAGGCGGATACGTTTGCCAACCGATACAACTTTTTAGCGGGCAAGTTTAACCCAGCATACAATAGCCCTGCGGTGGATGCTAGCCAACCCGTTTTTGGCCCCGAGGTGCGCTTACCGCTTCGCGATGGTGTAACGGCCTATTATGTGGAAGGTATGAAAATGCGCTACAACGAGCCTTTGCTATTACCCTTAACCGCCATTGGCCACATGCAGGTGTTTGATAATGGCTTGCCCAGCAAATTCGATGGCAACGGCACCATAATGGAGGTAACCACTGGCAACAGCAACGGCTTAACTGGCACCCTAAAAGCCCCCGAAGAAAAGCCAATGGGCTTTACTGTGCGCTATGCCCAACCACGAGAATACCCTAAAACCGAGTATAATACCCGCGAACGCATCGACAACCGCACCGACTTACGCTCAACACTTTACTGGAACGGAAATATTACTACCGATGCTAACGGTAAAGCCACCGTGGCGTTTTATGCCAGCGACGACCTTTCGGCATTTAGGATGATTGTGGAGGGTATGGGTACCAATGGCCAACCCGGCCGCACCGAGCAAGTGGTGGGCATGAGCTGGCCATTCAACTTACAAGTAAACATGCCCGATACGCTGGTAAAAGGCCAGAAAATACAGGTGCCTATTTGGGTTGAAAACTACACTGGCAAACAGGTTACTGGTAACTTCGATTTTACGCTACCTGATGGATTGAAGCCTATTTGGCCACTGGCCCCTAAAGAACACGGCCTGTTTCCGCAGCGCACCGATACTATAACGGTGCAGTTTGAGGTAATTGACCCTATGGCAACCGGCACGCTAATCGTGGGCTTTACGGCCAGCGGCTACCGCGACACCTACCTATACCAACTTCCGCCGCGCAAAAAGGAAGATTAACCCAAACCGATGTAAAACAAGAAGTCCCCGCAGCATCGCTACGGGGACTTCTCGTTTATGGTACCTCAAACACTAGGTGCGTTTCAGGTCGTACTTTTCAATTTTATTGTACAAGTGGCTGCGCTGTATATCTATCTCTTCCGCCGATTTAGAAACGTTCCAATTGTTCTTCTTCAGCTTGTGCTCAATAAACAGGCGCTCCATATGGTCTTTAAAATCCTGGAACTTGGTAAACTGCTCAAAGTAGTCCGTAGGGTTAAAGCTAGGGTTCACGTTCGGCACAAACTGGTTTACCTCCTCCTCGGTTATCTTGTTCTCTGGGGTCAAAATCACCAAGCGCTCCAATATGTTGTGCAGCTCTCGTATGTTGCCCGTCCAGTTTATGTTCTGCAACTCAACAATGGCCTTAGGGGTTATTACCTTTTTAGGGATACCGTAGTCCTCGCAGATTTCCTTCACAAACTTCTCCGCCAGCAATGGTATATCGTCCTTGCGCTCGTTCAGGCTCGATACATGAATCAATATCACGCTCAAGCGGTGGTACAAATCCATACGGAAGTTGCCCGCCTCAATCTCCTTTATCAGGTCTTTGTTGGTAGCCGCCACTATGCGCACGTTAACGGGTATGTCCTTTTCGCCACCTACGCGGGTAATGCGGTTTTCTTGCAAGGCACGTAGCACCTTCGCTTGCGCCGAAAGGCTCATATCGCCAATCTCGTCCATAAACAAGGTACCACCGTTGGCCTGCTCAAACTTACCGATACGCTGCTTTATTGCCGAAGTAAAGGCACCCTTTTCGTGGCCGAAAAGCTCGCTTTCAATCAAATCGGTAGGTATAGCCGCACAGTTTACCTCCACCATAGGGGCCGTTGCGCGTTGGCTGCGCTCGTGTATCCAGCGGGCCACCAGCTCTTTGCCTGTGCCGTTTTCGCCAGTTATTAGCACGCGGGCATCTGTAGGCGCCACGCGGTCAATGGTTTCCTTAATCTTGCGTATGCTTGGCGATTCGCCCACAATCTCGCGGGTTTTGGTCACCTTGCGTTTCAGCACCTTGGTTTCCGTTACCAGGGTCGATTTTTCCAGCGCATTGCGGATGGTTATCAGCAAGCGGTTCAGGTCAGGTGGTTTGCTTATAAAGTCGTAGGCACCTTTTTTCACCGCATCCACGGCCGTTTCAATGTTGGCGTGGCCGCTAATCATTATTATAGGCGTGTCGCTGCTATGCTCCATCGCAATTTTCAGCACCTCCATACCATCTAGCTTCGGCATTTTAATGTCGAGCAAAATAGCATCATACTCGCCGTCTTTAATCATGTCGGCACCCTGCTGACCGTCCTCGGCCTCCTCGATGGTGTACCCTTCGTACTCCAAAATCTCGCGCATCGTTTTGCGGATGGCCTTCTCGTCGTCAACTATTAAAATCCGTGGCATAGTGCTCTCTTATGGTGATGGTTCAAATTTACGGGAATAATACCCAACTGTCCAAATTTTGGTACAATTATTAATTTGGTTTTAATGGATCGTGGAAAACTGACAATTGTTCTTCCAATCTTGTTTAGAGCGGTAAAGTATAGGCTTCGATATATGACCCACTTGCCCACCCTACCAAAAACTACACGACAAAACCCCACGGGGGTGCACCATTTGGGGCAAATTACCTAGCTTTGCCCATCTAACTAAACCACCCTAACATGGCCACTTGGAAACTGATCTCTTGGAACGTGAACGGCATCCGCGCCGTTGCCAAAAAAGGCTTTATGGACTGGTTCAATGCCCAGGACGCTGATCTTGTTTTTTTGCAAGAGACCAAGGCGCACCTTGACCAAATGCCCCCCGAAACAACCGATATACCGGGCTACTTGAGCTACTTCAGTTGCGGCGAGCGCAAAGGCTATAGTGGCACCGCCCTTTTTACTAAGCATCAGCCCTTAAGTATAAGCACGGGTTTTGGTGCGCGCCCTGAGTTCGACAACGAGGGTCGTATTATCTGTGCCGAGTACGAAACTTTTGTGGTTTACGGTATCTACTTCCCCAACGGTGGTTCAGGCCCAGAGCGCCTGCAATTTAAGATGGACTTTTACGATGCCTTTTTGGAGCATGCCGAGGCTTGGCGCGCTAAAGGCAAAGAAGTGATAGTATGTGGCGACGTGAACACCGCCCACAAACCTATCGACCTTGCCCGACCGAAAGAGAACGTGGGCACCAGCGGCTTTATGCCCATTGAGCGCGCTTGGGTAGATAAGTTGGTAGACACAGGATACTACGACACGCTGCGCCTAATTACCGACGAGGGCGAGTTATACTCTTACTGGGACCAACGTTTCCGCGCCCGTGACCGTAACGTGGGCTGGCGCATCGATTACTTTTTTGTAAGCGAAGGCTTGAAGGGCAGTGTGAAAGATGCGTTCATCCAAAACCAAGTGCTGGGCAGCGACCATTGCCCAGTGGGCATCATGTTGGAGGTATAACTTTTGCCACTTTGTATTTAGTATACCGGTTCCACGGTAAACCCTTTCTCGCGCAGCAATCCTATTACTCCTTCTTTTCCAGGTAAATGGCCAGCACCAATAGCCACAAATGTAGACTCTTTGGTAATGAATTTGGCTATGCGGTCGGCCATAACGTGGTTGCGGTTGGTGAGCAATAGCACTGACACCTTCTCGTTGCTGCCAGCCTCAATAAGCTTGGCTATTTCGTTCAACTGTTGGTTTTGGTAGTATTTCAATAGCTTCTGTTCTACTTTCTTGTTTTTACCTAAGCCCTCCACCGCATCTAGGACTAAATCCAGCTGCTCGCGAATGGTTAAGCCATCTAGGGCATTAATCTGCTCCTCCAGCGTTTCAATGCCAATAACGGTTTTACCTTCGTTTTTAGCTTTCAAAAAAAGGTGCTCATCCAAAAAATGCTCATTATCAACACTCATACCAGTGCCCGACATGATTATGTACAAAAACACGGGTTTTATTTGCTTAAAGTACTCCAGCTTAAACCCGAATTCCTTCTTCAAAAAGTTATCAATCTTTTGTTGCTCCTCGGGCTTTAAGTAGTCTTCAATACGATAATTTTCATCCGCTACCATCAGCTTAAAAATATCCTTGTAAATATCCGGCTCAAGCGCAATTTCCATTGCAAATGACTTGCACGTATCGAATGCCGTAACCATGCTCTTCGAAAAATCAAAGGCTTTCTCATCTTTTACGTGCATAGTACCAAACAAAAAAGCGTGATGTGGCAAGCCATTGCCCGATATTTCCCAAAGCAAACTATTGGCTATACCTTGCTTTTGGCTAAAGGCCGTTGATGGCCAAATAGTGGCCATGAATAGCCACAGGAAACCAACGTGAATCAACTGTTTTTTTGTC
>CAIOSU010000231.1 GCA_903861055.1 uncultured bacterium | reverse complement strand
CGTTGCCTAATCAAAAAAAAATGTCCGTTACTTTGCACCATTAAGACTGGGGTGTCTCGTAATAATCGAGACTGAGATTATACCCAATGAACCTGATCCGGTTGGTACCGGCGGAGGGAGTCTTGCACTCACGCTTTCGTGCGCGTGATGTTGAGCATCATTTGGTAGTGCTTATCTGCATTTGCAGGCCTCGGGCTGTAACCCAACATATGATTGCAATGAGGTCTGCATTAGTAATTCTGATTTTATTAATAGTTTTTGGTGGTGCTCAAGCGCAGCAGCTTGATTCAATTCCTGTTGATTCTATTGCTGTGCCTAAATTTTTAGAAGAAGCATTGATAAAAAGCACCCGAGCTGGCAAGGAAGTGCCCACCACCCATACCAACGTAAAAAAAGGTGAGTTGGAGAAGCTCAACTTGGGGCAAGATTTGCCCGTACTACTCGATCAAACCCCATCGTTGGTGAGCACCAGCGATGCAGGGGCAGGGGTAGGGTATACCAGCCTGCGCCTGAGGGGCAGCGACCAAACGCGCATAAACGTAACCCTCAATGGCATTCCCTATAACGATGCAGAAAGCCAGGGGGTGTTTTGGGTAAATATGCCCGATTTAGGAAGCTCTGTGAGCAATATACAAATACAGCGTGGCGTAGGCACCAGCACCAACGGAGCGGGGGCATTTGGTGGCACTGTAAACATACAAACTATGGACCCTAGCAAAATTGCGTTTGGCGAAGTGAGTGCCAGCTATGGGTCATTCAATACTTATCGGTTAAACGGGCAGTTTGGCACGGGTTTGTTAGCTAAAAAATTTGCGTTTCAAGGTCGGGTATCTAAAATTGAATCGGATGGGTACATTGATAGGGCCAGCAGCAACCTTACTTCGTTTTTTATTGCTGGGGCCTATTACGGTGCAAAAGATATACTGCGCCTGAATGTATTTGGCGGCAAAGAAATAACATACCAAAGCTGGAACGGTGTTGATGAAGCCACCTTGCAAACCAACCGAACCGACAATAGCGCTGGTACCGACTTTTTTAAGAAAGCAGGTGACCCTTACGATAAGCAAGTAGACAATTACAGGCAAGATCATTACCAGCTCATATACTCCCGCCAAATTGGAGAGAAGTGGTACATAAACCCCGCTTTGCATTATACCCGTGGCTATGGCTATTTTGAGGAGTATAAGGTTGATGAAAAATTGGCCGATTACCAGCTTAGCCCCGTGACGGTGGGCGCCGATACTATACTCAATACCGATTTGGTGCGCCGCCGTTGGTTAGATAACCACTTTTATGGTGCGGTGTTTTCGGCTATTTACAAGGGCGAACGTTTGGGACTTACCTTTGGTGGCGGCTTTAACCAATACCGTGGCGCACACTTTGGTCAGGTTATTTGGGCACAATTTGCAGCCAATGGCGATACTGAACACCAGTATTACTACAGCGATGGTATTAAAAATGATGGAAACATTTATGCAAAATTGACCTATACCGTAAAGGAAAAGTTTCGCTTCTTCGTCGATCTTCAATTCCGAAGCGTGCTGCATAAATTGGACGGAACCGATAATGATCAACGCTTTATAGAGCTCGATAAATCGTTCAATTTCTTTAATCCGAAGGCTGGGTTGTCGTTCGATTTTAATGATAAAAACTCGATGTACGGCACTTTTGCAGTCGGCCACCGCGAACCTACCCGCAGCGATTTTATTGACGCACCTGTCTGTGAGGCACCTAATGCCGAAAGAATGTACAACCTGGAGGTTGGCTACCAATTTGCACACCCCAAGTATGCCTTCACCGCTAATTATTACCTTATGAACTATAAAAACCAGCTGGTGCTTACCGGTGAGCTAAATGATGTAGGCTCGGCAGTACGAACCAATGTTGACAAAAGCTACCGAATGGGTTTGGAGTTGATGGGCTCGGTGAAACCGTTGAAATGGTTGAACGTTAATGCTAACGTGACCTATAGCATCAACAAAATCAAAAACTTTGAGGAGGTAATGTATGTATATGACGAAAACTATACGTTTTTGGGCGAGCAACGCAATGAATACAATAACACCGATATTTCGTTCTCACCCAATTTGATTGGTGCCATCAACCTTACCTTCATTCCGGTTAAAGGGCTGAGTGTTGCATTACTTGGTAAATATGTAAGCAAGCAATACCTTGATAATACCCAAAACGAAGATCGCCGATTGGATGCTTATTTTACTACCAACTTGAATGTGAACTACAGTTTCAAGTTTTGGATTTTGAAGGATGTAACGCTTAGCCTATTAGTAAACAATATTTTCAATTCCTTGTACGAAAGTAATGGCTACACCTTCAGTGAAGTATATCGAACCGCAAGCAATGATAGCCGCGCCGATTATAACTACTATTACCCGCAGGCAGGTGTAAATGTGTTAGGAGGCGTAAAAATCAAGTTTTAACACTATTACCATTTTCTTAAGCGGCTGGGGTCGTTTGATATTAGCTTAACGGCCTTTTTGCAGATTTAGCGTAGTTTTAACCCCATTATTACCGTTTAGTTTAATGGGTGAAATTCAGCGTCAGAGTATTTACAACAGCTTAGTTGCCTATTTGGGTATCCTTTTAGGATTTCTGAATATGGGTATTCTATTCCCCTTCGTGCTTACTACCGAGCAAATAGGCCTATATGCCGTAATAGCTGCTATAGGTCAAGTGGGTAGTAATTTGGTTCGGTTTGGGGTGCCCAATATTGCTATGCGATACTTGCCCTTTTTCCGAGATGATGAGGTTAAACTATCCCAATTTATTGGTTTTCAGCTTTTCCTAGTGGCACTTGGAGGTGCCTTGTTTGTGTTGTTGTACAGCTTGTTTAAACCAATGCTGGCAAGTTGGTTCTGGGGCGACTCGCTACTGTTCGACAATTATAGCCAATTGGCGGTTCCGTTTACCCTTTTTATGCTGGCTTTTGAGTTGTTTTTTGGGTTTTGTAGGGCCAATATTCTTACGGTAGCAGCAGGCTTTGCTCGCGATGTACTATTCCGGATGATCATATTCGCGCTCATTATTGCGTTCCATTTCCAGCTTATCTCTTTCCATCAATTTATCTGGATATATTCGTTTGCCTACGCTATACCCACCCTATTTTTGATACTCTACCTAGTAAGTAAGCACAAGTTGCCGGTCAGTTTTCGCTTCGGTTCATTGAACAATCT
>CAIOSU010000230.1 GCA_903861055.1 uncultured bacterium | reverse complement strand
TTGCCCCGGTAGTCTTCGGCTACTTCGTAGCCTATCTCCACCATACCCTCGGCATTAGGTGGGCCTTTATAGCCACAGGTGCCCACCAACACGTTTTCGGGTAAGTAGATGGGCAGGTATGTCCACCATTGGGCATCTTCGGGATTTTCGCCAATTTCCTGCAGCACATACTCAAACATCCCACGGCCAAACTCCGTCCAAATATCGGGCACGGTCACCCCCAAATATTCCGCCAACGCCCTATCACCCTCCAAAGCTTTTTGCAACAGGGTAGGGGTGCAATTGATGAGTTTGATGCGGTGGGTTTGCATGGGGCAAAGGTATGAACTTAGGAGGGTTACTCCTTATATTCTCCCCCAAACTCCCTATCTTCGGCAAAAATAAAACCTAGCTGAATTATGGCTGTTATACGACCTTTCCCGGGCATTAGGCCCAAGCCCGAGCTGGCTTCACAAGTAGCATCATTGCCTTACGATGTAATGAATACCGAAGAGGCCCGCGAAGAGGCCAAAGATAAGCCACTATCGTTTCTGCATATAGTAAAGTCGGAAATTGCCTACCCACCAGGCTATGATGCCTATGCGCCAGAGGTTTATGAAAAAGCAGCGGAGAAATATCGTGCGCTAGTAGTCCAAGACGTGATAGAGCAAGACCCGCACCCCTACTTATACATATACCAGCAAGAAATGAACGGCCATGTGCAAACGGGCCTAGTGGCTGCCAGCAGCGTGAACGATTATTGGGCCGATGTGGTGAAGAAGCACGAGTTTACCCGCCCTGTAAAAGAGCAAGACCGCATGAAGCACATGAAAGCTACGGGCATACATGCAGGACCGGTGTTTTTGACTTACCCAGATGTAACAGAGATTGACAATATAGTTACGGTAATTATAACCGAAGAAGAACCTGATACCAATTTCACTACGCCTGATGGTGTGCGTCACACGGTTTGGGTGTTACGCGACAGGCAGTTGATTGAGCGATTGGTATACCTTTTTCATGAAAGGGTACCAGCTACATACATTGCCGATGGCCACCACCGTGCCGCCAGCAGCAGCAAAGTGGGCCTCGAATTGCAAGAGGCCAACCCAGATTTTACGGGTGAGGAGCCGTTTAATTTCTTTTTGAGCGTGTTGTTCCCGGCAAGTCAGTTGCAGATTATTGATTACAACCGCGTAGTAACTGACCTTAACGGCTTAACCGAGCAAGAGTTCTTTACCAAGATTGAAGAGAAATTCGATTTGCAGTTGCAGGGCACTAATTCGTTTAGGCCAATGCAAATGCGTGAGTTTGGTATGTACTTTGAGGGACAGTGGTTTCAGTTGACTGCCAAGCCGGGCACTTACCCAGAGAACGACCCTGTAAATGGTTTGGATGTCTCTATCATGCAGAACAACCTGTTGGACCCTATTCTTGGCATTAAAGACCCACGCACCGATAACCGTGTAGATTTTGTGGGTGGTATTCGTGGCTTAGGCGAGCTAAGTAAGCGTGTGGATAGCGGTGAAATGGCCGTGGCATTTGCCTTGTATCCGGTTACTATCAATCAGTTGATTCGCATTGCCGATAGTGGCAACGTTATGCCACCAAAGAGCACTTGGTTTGAGCCAAAGCTTCGCAGCGGCCTTATTGTGCATCAGTTTAGCGCGAAGAGTTATTAATCCAGAAACACAACCCCACATAGTAATCATCGGCGGCGGCGCGGCGGGCTTTTTTGCCGCGGCGCGCTTGGCCGATGAGGCACCGCATATACCCGTTACGTTGCTAGAGCAGTCGCCAAAGCTACTCAGCAAGGTGCGCGTGAGCGGTGGGGGGCGGTGCAATGTGTGCCATGCGGTGTTTAATGTAAAAGCCTTAAGCCTGCGCTACCCGAGGGGTGGGAAGTATCTCATTCCGGCTTTTTACAAATTCAGTACCCGCAATACCATTGAGTGGTTCAGCAACAAGGGCGTAAAACTCAAAACCGAAGAAGATGGGCGCATGTTCCCCGTTACGGATAGCTCCGATACCATAGTACGGTGCCTGCTAGAAACTGCCGATCGTGGCAAGGTAAACATCCGTACCAAAACCTGGGCCGAGCGCATTGAGCCCACCAATCCGGGTTTTAACATTCCGCTCAATACCGGCGAAACCCTGTCTGCCAGCCATGTGCTGGTTGCCACGGGCGGGGCCACCAAGGCCGAACATTACGATTGGCTGGTGGCGCTAGGGCATAGCATTGAGTTGCCCGTGCCATCGCTATTTACCTTCAACCTGCCCGATAACCCCATTACCGAACTGATGGGCGTGGCCACCGAGGCCGAGGTGAGCATATACCAAACCAAACTGAAAGAAAGCGGCCCACTAATGATTACCCACTGGGGTGTGAGCGGCCCTGCTATTCTCAAGCTATCGGCTTGGGGCGCGCGGCAGTTGCACGATATGGACTACCGCTACACTGTGCTGGTAAACTGGATGCCCGGCCAACACCAAGATGCCGTGCGCGAAGACCTGCAGAAACAACGCCACACCCACGCCACCAAAAAGGTGGTAGGCCAATGCCCATATGAGTTGCCGCGGCGCTTGTGGGAGTTTTTGTGCGCTAAGGCGGGCATCAACCCTGAAGTGCGTTGGGCCGATTTGCCCCGAAAGGAGCAGAACCTACTGGCCGCCATCCTTACCCGCGACGAGTACCCTGCCCACGGCAAAACCACCTTTAAAGAAGAGTTTGTAACCTGCGGCGGCATTAAGCTGGATGAGGTAGACTTTAATACCATGCAAAGCCGCCTTGTGCCCGGCCTCTACTTCGCTGGCGAAGTGCTGGATATTGATGGCGTAACAGGCGGTTTCAACTTCCAAGCCGCCTGGACGGAAGGTTGGATTGCGGCGGGGGATATTATTGCTGGGCTGTGAGGATTTTATTACTATATCTGCTGCTGAAGCTTGGGCAGTGCTGCTTTACTATGAAAATCAGAGTGAAAACGAATGATAATTCGAGCCATGATATCATTTCAAAGCTCGTACTCCGGAGTTAATTAAGTAAATAAGTTTTGGGTCCATTACAATAAATTCTTTCGTGCCCCCCATAACAGCTTCATTATCTTTTACTAAACCGTAATCTTTATATATTTT
>CAIOSU010000229.1 GCA_903861055.1 uncultured bacterium | reverse complement strand
GTTTAAACCCCAATTAGAAGATTGGTAATTAGCCTTATCCTGAGTATTCTCGGTTACCTCATCGCCGTTGCCCGATTTAGAACCATTTTTTCCATCTACAGTGTTTTTCTTCTCCTGCTCTATCTTCTTTTTGTCGCTATAGTCTAAGCCTTCTCTTTTCTTGTTCCAAGTTTCACGGTCAAATGGTTTGGGAGCAACTTTGCTATTTAAGTACTCTTTATCCGTACTCGGATTTTCGTTCGTTTCTATTTGTTGTTCTTGCGCTGAGGAGTTTTGCTCGTTTTGAGCTATAGCAACATTATTCGTGAATATGCCTAAAATGGCCATCACGAAAAGTAACGTAACCCATATTGAGCGAAGGTTATACTTCCTGCTCAAAGCCATATACCCTCTTTTTAGTACCTAACAACTCAATTTTTGTCAACAACTCCGTTGCATTGTTTTGCTCGTTGCTAGAGCTTAAAAACAACTTTGTAGCCGAAACTACTACTGCAAAATATAGTGAAAATACAATGCCACCCAATATACAGGTAAACAGGTCGGTTACTTTTCGAATTGTTTCTGTATCAAAATCAAAAATGAGCTGAATGCTTTCCAAGTAAAAAGTAAATAACAGTGAGCCGAACAAAGAAACGAATAAAAGCTGCAGCAGCATGAGAATAAAATATAACCCAATTAGGTTAGATACGTTGCCTTTAATGGTAGAAAAGGTTCTTTTAATGGCAGCAATTGGGTGTATTTTTTCTTCATCCATTATCAGCGTAATACCAATAACAATAGGCAGTATGGGCAAGAGTGCCGATATCCATGCGGTAACTTCAAACGAAAGCAATCCAACTATAACTATTGCATACATGCCGATTCCAAGGTAATGCTGCCTTGCTACTTTAGCCATATCCGACCATAAACCAATGGTATTAAAGGAGTTTAGGCGCATCCGGCGCGTTACAGCCAAGCCAGTGGTAAGCAGTGCAGCCCAAAAGCCCAAGTTGACAATGCTGAACAATGGCTTATCCAAAATATCATAAACCCTGAAAAAGTCTCCGATTAGGCTAAACACTTCGGCAAGGATATATCCGAAGTTGGCAACCAGAAAAAGCTGCCCGCTAAAGTTAAATCTGAAATTCATGGAGTTACTGAATAATAGCAAGGCCATGGCCCCATAAATAGTACCAGCAATAGCACCAATTAATACAAATCGACTCAAAAATGGCAAAATTGAGGTAAAGGTTTCTGCCACAACTTCTCCAATGCCACGTATTTTACCCCAATCTATTGCCACTATCTTGTTTGGTTGTATTTCATCGCGGGCATATCTTTCACCAAAGCCTTTTTTAGCCTTTAACTGAGGATAATAAACATAATAAAATAGAATAAAAATAAGTGATGTAAGCATTATACCCGCCCTCAGAACAATTGGCGCATCGGTGTATCGGGTAAGGAACGACTCAATAAAACCAGCAATAATAAATAGTGGAATGCTGCCGATAATTATCTTCAACCCTTTTCTAGCCGAAAGAATAAAGGCTTGACTGCGGCTATAGGTACCAGGCACTATTAGCCCCGAGCCAAACACAATGCCGGCGCCACCTGCAATTATAATTGCACTTATTTCGAGCGTTCCATGCACCCAAATGGTAAAGAACATTTCGGTAAATAACCCTTGGTTAATGAAATATTGCTGGAAGGCACCAACCATTATAGCATTCTTTATAATTACTAAAATAGTGCCTATTGAGGCCAAAACGCCCATTATAAAGGTTATAAAGCTAACCTGAATGTTGTTTACCGTAATACGCAGGAACATGGTATCCTCGGCTTCGTCTTTATAAACGCCCATAGGGTCACCTTTGGCAATATTCTCATCGGTCATTTGTATGTACCCTTTGCCCAAAATCTGTTCAGCAAAGTCAGGGTCGTTGTAGCTTGATAGCATACCTACGCCCATAAACAGTAAAAACACCAATAAGGATAGTTGTAAAGCCCTGCGGCTTTCGAATAGAATTTTAGGTAGCTCGTCGGTCCAAAATTCTACTAACCTACCTCGTTTGCCTTTTTTATTTTTATAAAGGGTAAGGAAAATAGATTGGGCAACATTATTTAAATAAACCCTAACCGAACGGTTGGGATAAAAAGT
>CAIOSU010000228.1 GCA_903861055.1 uncultured bacterium | reverse complement strand
CTTGCTCCGTGGCAGGGGATTGCCTCGTCGTGCCATTGCTGCGCAAGTGCACTCCTCGCAATGACGGCAATTTATTACTAAAAATAATAGCCTAATTATTTTAGTAATTCAAAATCGTTTTGTAGCTTCGTATTATCATGGAGCTGATGGAGGATTATATAAAGGGTAGGGGAGCGCAGACAAATCCGCACAACCAGTTTCATAACCATGAGCTGGTGTTTGAGCATATGGAGGGTTTGGATGAGGATTTTGACCATAACCCCGGCATCACCAAATATTATATTGATAGTACCAAAGCCATTGTAAACAAGGTTACCAGTCCCGATGTTGGCCCTTCTTGGAGCATGAACCCTTATCGCGGTTGCGAGCATGGCTGCGTGTACTGCTATGCCCGCAACAGCCACGAGTATTGGGGTTTTAGTGCAGGCATCGATTTTGAAAGTAAGATAATGGTAAAGCCCTCGGCGCCTGAGTTGTTGCGCGAGCACTTTATGCGCCGGAACTATCAGCCAGAGCCTATAATGCTATCGGGTAATACCGATTGCTACCAGCCCGTGGAGCGGAAAATGGAAATAACACGCGAAATACTGAAGGTGTTTTTAGATTGTAAGCACCCTGTAGGTATCATTACCAAAAACGCTTTGGTACTGCGCGATTTGGATATATTGAAGGAGTTGGCCGCCCAAAATTTGGTGCAAGTGGCCATCTCTATTACCACTTTAGATAACGATCTACAGCGCCGCATGGAGCCGCGTACATCGCTGCCAAGCAAGCGGCTTGATGCGGTGCGTAGATTGTCGGATGCAGGAGTGCCGGTTATGGTAATGCATGCCCCCGTTATCCCTTGGCTTACCGATGTGGAAACACCGCAATTAGTGAAGGCCTGTGCAGAGGCTGGCGCTTATACGGTTGGCTATACCATTGTTAGGCTCAATGGCGCTGTCGGGGGCATCTTTACCGACTGGGTGCAAAAGAACTACCCCATGAAGGCCGAAAAGGTGCTGAATGCCATAAAGGATATGCACGATGGCAAGTTAAACGATTCTGAATTTGGTAGACGCATGAAAGGAAGCGACACACCTTGGAATCAAATTTTTAAGCAGCAATTTAATGTGGCCATGAAGCGCTATTTCCAAGAAAAACCACCTAAGCCCGTGTATAACCTAGCTGCGTTTGTGCCACCCGCCAAGGGGCAATTGAGTCTTTTTTAGGCCGCCACTGCCGATTTTACTTGTGGGCAGATACAGGGGCAAACATACCTCCCTCGAATATCGATTCGTGGTGCTGGCTAATGTCAAGCCCATCTTCCTCATCCTCCGGTTTTACCCTAAGCGGTATGATGATATTGGTAAGTTTTAGTAGCATGTAAGAGCCACCAAATGTAAACACCGATACGATAACTAAGGCCAATAAGTGCTTCAGTAACAAATCGGGGTTGCCGGTAGTTACCAGGCCACCTTCTTTAGCGAAAACGGCGGTAAGCACCATACCCACTATGCCACCAACGCCATGGCATGGGAACACATCCAAGGTATCGTCAATGCTCGATTTATTTTTCCAGTGCACAGCGTAATTGCTGATGATGCTGGCCGCAAGGCCAATGAAAATGGCAGGGCCGAAGCTCACAAAACCTGCGGCAGGGGTTATGGCAACCAAACCTACTACCGCACCAATACAAGCACCTATGGCAGTTGCTTTACGGCCTTTGGCAGCATCAAGCAATATCCAGGCCATCATGGCAGCAGCCGAGGCCATGTGGGTATTGATAAAGGCAGTAACGGCCAATGTATTGGCATCCAATGCCGAGCCGGCATTGAAGCCAAACCAGCCAAACCACAATAAGCCCGTGCCTAGTAGCACGTAAGGAATGTTGGACGGCTTGTGCTCGTGGTTGGCCAGATGCGATTTGCGCCTGCCCAATACCATGGCACCTGCCAATGCTGCAAAGCCAGCCGAAATGTGCACTACCGTTCCGCCTGCAAAGTCGAGCACGCCCATTTTGAAAAGGAAACCTTCAGGGTGCCAGGTCCAGTGGGCCAATGGGGCGTATATAAGCAATGAGAATAGGCATACAAATATTAAATAGCCCCAAAAACGCACCCGCTCGGCAAACGAACCTGTGATAAGTGCTGGGGTAATAATGGCAAATTTTAACTGGAAGGCTGCAAATAGGATAAACGGAATGGAGGTGGCCATATTGGGGTGTGCGGCAGTGCCTACATTATTAAAAAAAGCAAAACTCAATGGATTTCCTATGAT
>CAIOSU010000227.1 GCA_903861055.1 uncultured bacterium | reverse complement strand
CAATAAATTCCAAAACATTAACGATCTCATTTCTGATGTTAAAACTTGTGGCGATTATCGTTTAGACTTACTCACGTATGCATGGGAGACAGATACTGAGTGCGCTCAGCATTTAAAAGAAAGAATTGATAAAGCAAAGACAATAGCAACTGGAACAAATATTCTAGTCATAATAGGGTACTCATTCCCCTTTTTCAACCGTTTGATAGACAAACAAATATTTGAAACCTTAAAGCAAGGAGATAGTTTGAAAAAAATTTATTACCAAGACCCTTATAAATCAGGTGAATTCCTAAAAAACCAATTTGGGATTGACAATCATATTGAGATAGCACATATAAAGGATGTTGACAGCTATTTTATTCCAAACGAATTATAACTTCGACTATCGTCCGTGGACTACTCCTTACTAAACGGATTCGCATCCTTATCATGTATCTTATGCCCAATGCCGCTGGCGCGGGCAATTTTGTTGTTGCCGTGTAGGCTCTTTATTTTATCGAGGGCCTGGTAAAGCTTTACCTGCTCAGGCTTATCCCTGAACATATCCAATTGCTGTTGGCCATGCTCCAAGTTGCCCAATCGGAAACCCAATAGGCGAATGGGTGTTTTGTGGTCCCATAGTTCATTAAACAGTTGGTGCGCTTTTTCGGCAAAAATATGGTCGCTAGCAGTAAGCTCTACCATGCCTTGTTTACTTACGGTTTTAAAGTCGGGGTAGCGCACTTTCACCGTTACGCAAGCCGCCATTTTGTTATCGTCGCGTAGCTCAAAGGCCACCTTCTCTACCATGGCGCTCAGCAGCGAGCGCAGGTAAACCACATCCATGGTATCCTCATAAAACGTGCGCTCCGTGCTCACCGATTTGGCCTCATGGAAAGGCATTACGGGGCTATTATCAATGCCCCTTGCCCGCTGTTGCAAACTGATGGCATGGCTACCGATAAACTGCTGCAAATGTTTAGGATTGTAGTTGGCCAATTGACCGACGGTTTTGATGCCCAACTTATTAAGGGTCTCTTCGGTTTTCTCGCCAATGAACGGAATTTTGCCCACCTTCATCGGTGCCAAAAACTCGGCTTCCGTGCCGCGAGGTATCATCAATTGTCCGTTGGGTTTGGCCTCGCCCGTGGCTATTTTGGCCATCATTTTGTTTACCGATAAGCCAAAGGATATGGGCAGGTTGGTTTCGGTCATGATTCGTTGCCGGAGCTTGGTAGCCCATTGGTAGCAGCCAAAATACTTCTCCATGCCCGTAAGGTCGATATAAAACTCATCAATGCTCGATTTCTCGAACAACGGGGCTTCTTCCCTAATAATATTGGTTACTTGTTTACTATACACGCTATACTCGCCGTGGCTGCCACTAATAACAATGGCATTGGGGCATAACTTAAGCGCTTGCATCATGGGCATGGCACTGTGTACGCCAAACTTCCGGGTTTCGTAACTGCAGGCTGCCACTACCCCACGCTTGCTGCTGCCGCCTACAATCACAGGCTTGCCTACCAGCTCGGGGTTCTTGAGCCGCTCTACCGAGACAAAGAAACTATCCAGGTCCATGTGCAATATGGTGCGCTCACTATCGGAGGTCATAGGCTACAATACTAAAGATAATTGACCGATTTGCTATTTTGGGATATTTGTTAGTATATTTGTAATATCTTTAGCCAAAGGTACTAATTTCTTTAGACGACCGCAAGAGCTGCCATGGACATAATCAACGTTAATATTCGCTTTCTACGCAAGCAGAAAGGTATTACCCAACAAGAGTTTGCCGACCTTTTAAAAATTAAACGCGCCACCCTAGGTGCTTACGAAGAAGGCCGTGCCAAACCCAACTTGGATGTACAACGCGCCTTAGCAAAAATGTTTAACCTATCGTTGGACCAACTGCTCAGCCGCAACTTGAGCAAAATTGCCGCCAAAAACCTGTTTAAGGAAGAAGCTGGCAACGTTGATACCGAAGGCCGCAAGCTTAGGGTGCTTACCATTACCGTTGATGAGCAGAACCGTGAGTTTGTAGAGTTGGTGCCTGCCAAGGCTGCCGCTGGCTACCTAAACGGCTATGCCGACCCAGAGTATATTGAAGAACTGCCGCGTTTCCGTTTGCCTTTCTTAAGCGAAGGTACTTACCGTGCCTTTGAGATAAGCGGTGATAGCATGCTGCCTTTGCAACCAGGCTCGGTAGTAGTGGGCGAGTATATTCAAGACTGGACGGGCATAAAAGATGGCCTTACTTATGTAGTGGTTTCCAGAAACGATGGTATTGTGTATAAGCGCTTATTCAATCAACTACCCGAAACGCAAAAGCTCCTGTTGCGCTCCGACAACCCTAGCTACAGCCCATACGAAATACCCTTGGAAGATGTGGTAGAGGTATGGAAAGCCAAACTGTTCATCAGCCACGCCCCTGCCGAGCAAGACATGAGCATTGAGCGCATGATGGGCATGATGCTTGAACTGCAGCGCGAGGTAATGCAGTTGAAGGGGAAGGCGTAAGGTT